>DATFXS010000184.1:0-2442 GCA_035315605.1 Polyangia bacterium | reverse complement strand
GGGGACGGTGGTGAACTTCCTGACCGGCCTGGCGCTGTTCGGCAGCACCTACTTGTTCTCGCTGTTCTGCGGGGCGGTGATGCGGTACAGCGCGCTCGACATCGGCCGCGTGTTCCTGGTCGCCGGGGCGCTGCAGCTGGTGCTCATGCCTCTCGTCGGCCGACTGGCGCCCAAGCTGGACGGACGTGCGCTCTTGGTCCTGGGCGTCGTCGGGGTCGCGGCCAGCCAGATGCTCGCCGGCGAGCTGACGTCGCTGGCCGGCTTCTCGGACCTGGTGCGCCCGCAGATCCTGCGGGCGATCGGATTGAGCTTCATCTTCATCCCGGTCAGCGTGATGGCGCTGTCCGATCTCGATCCGGCGACGCGCGGCAATGCGACAGGCCTGTTCAACCTGACGCGCGAGCTGGGCGGATCGATCGGGACGGCCTGGATGGGCGTGGTCGTGACCAACGGCCTCAAGCTGCACGGGAGCGCGCTCGGCGCGCACGTCACGCCGTTCGACCCGGTGGTCCAGGAACAGCTCGCCGCGATGGCTGGCAACGTCGGCACACGCGCGGCCAGCGGCGCGCTGGTTCCCGAGGCGCTCTTGCAGCTGCGCGCGAGCGGGCAGGCGCTGGTCATGAGCTTCACCGACGGCTTCCGCCTGGCCGGCCTCGCCATTCTCCTTGGACTCGTCGCCATCGCGGTGATGAAGCGCCCGAAGACGGGCGTCGTCGCGAGCGGCGCTCACTGAGGTTCTCTCCAATCGAAAGGTGATTTCATGACCCCTCTAGCGATAGCTCTGTCCACCGTGCTCCTTGCCGCCACCGTCGCCGACGGCGAGCCTGCCTTCAGCGAGCGCCTCCGCGCCGAGACGGGCGTCGTCGGCGGCCTCACCGCCACCGAAGCGGCGCGGCGCGCGGAGACCACCAGCGGCGACGTCGCGGCCCGCCAGGCCGAGATCGACGCGGCCGAAGCGGCGGTGACCCAGACGGGGATCGGCTTCTTCCCGCGCCTGGCGGGCGGCGCGCGCTACACGCGGCTGTCGAACATCGAAGCGCCGCTGTTCGGCGTTTCGGTGGTGGCGCCGGGCGCGCCCGTGGGGCCGCTGCCGGCGAACACGCCGCTCGTGAACGTACCGGTACGGTTTCCCGTGCTTCTCGACCAGACCAGCTTTCAGGGCACGCTCGCGGTGCCGCTGTCCGACTATTTTCTGCGCATCGGGCCGGCGTACGCAGCCGCGATGCGGACGGAGGCAGCGGCGCGCTTTGCCCACGATGCCGCGCGCCGCCGGGTCGCGGCCGAGGTGAAGGCGCTTTACTACGAATGGGCGCGCACCCGGCTGTCCCGGCTGGCGGAGGAGGCGGCGGTGGCGCAGGCCCGCGGCCATCTGGACGACGTCAGCAAGGCATTCGCAGCGGGCAGCGCCAGCCGGGCCGACGTGCTGCGCGTCGAGGCCCAGCTCGCCGGCGCCGAGCAGGCGGCGGTCGGAACGACGACGCTGTCGCGGGCCCTCCAGGCGCGCCTCGAGACGGTCATGCACGTCGGCAGCGGCGCGCCGCTGGCCGTCGGGGAGGCGATCGCGAGCGACTTCAACTCCGCGCTCGCCGAGCGCGACCTCGATCGTCTGACAGCCGCGGCCGTGGGCGCCCGCCCCGAGATCCGCGGCCTCGACGCCACCGCCGCTGCGCTGGGGCGGCAAGCGCGCGCCGCCGCCGGAGCCGGAGCGCCGGTGCTGGCGGTTGTCGGGGAGATCACCGACGCCAACCCGAACCCGCGCTACATCCCTAGCCCCGATCGGTTCGCCACGACCTGGTCCGCCAGCGCCCAGATCACCTGGTCGCCGAACGACGCGGCGACCTCATACGAAGCGTATCGTGGGCTCCGGGCGCGCCAGGCCCAGGTCGCGGAGACGCGGCGAGCCCTCGTCGACCAGGTGCGTTCCGAGATCGCCGGCGCGCTGCAGGCCGTGGACAACGCTGCCAGCGCGCAGCTGACCAGCGCGCGCGCCGCGCGCTCGGCCGAGGAGTCCTACCGGGTGCGCCGCTCGCTGTTCCAGAATGGGCGCGCCACCAGCGTCGAGCTGACCGACGCCGAGACCGAGCTGACCCGCGCGCGCCTCGCCGTCATCAGCGCCCGCATCGACGCCCGCCTGGCGGACGTGGCCCTCCTGCGCGCGCTCGGGCGCGACACGCCCGATGCTCGTCCCGCTCTCGTCGGATCGCGATAGGTCAGGCGGGTCGGGTCGGGAGGAAATGGGGCGGCCGGCGCGCCCGAGTCTGCTGCTCGAATGCGTAGGCGAGCTTGATCAAGGCCCCTTCAGTCCAGGGCCTTCCGATGAAGGACAACCCCAGCGGCAGGCCATGGGCAAACGCCATGGGCACGGTGATGCTGGGATAGCCCGCCACCGCGGCGAAGGTGGTGTTGCCTCCGGTGAAGTGGTCGCCGTTCAGGAGATCGGTT
>DATFXS010000183.1:0-5471 GCA_035315605.1 Polyangia bacterium | reverse complement strand
CCCGCCGATGCAGACGCCGCCGCCGGTCAGGCCGGGCGATGCGACCCGCGGCCACGATCTGTACGAGAAGATGTGCCAGCGCTGCCACGGCACGAAGACCCAGCGCGTGAGCGCCGTCCATCTCGCCAACCCGATCCTGCTCGAGACCGCCAGTGACGGATTCCTCCACCACGCGGTCGAGGAGGGGCGGCCGCCGACGTCGATGGTGCCCTGGAAGGAGACGCTGAAGCCCGAGCAGATCGACGACGTCGTCGCGTACGTGCGGTCGATGGCGGCGCCGCCGCCCGCGCCGCCGCTGCCGCCGGCCGCGCCGCGCACCGGCCCCGTCGTCATCAATCCGAAGGGCCGCGCGCCGGACTTCGTCCTGAAAGAGGATCTCTACGTCGGGATCGATCAGGTGAAGGCGGCGCTCGACAAGAAACGCCGCCTCGTCATCGCCGATGCGCGCAGCCCCGGCGAGTGGTCCAGCCTGCACATCACGGGCGCGATCTCGACGCCGTACTACGACGCGAAGGCGCTGGACGACATCCCGAACGACGGCACCTGGGTCCTCGCGTACTGCGCGTGCCCGCATCACGTCTCGGGCGAGGTGGTCGCCGCTCTCCGCAAGCGCGGCTACAAGCACACCGCCGTCATCGACGAGGGCGTGTTCGCCTGGCAGCAGAAGGGCTATCCGGTGGTCGCGGCGCCCGGCTACGTTCCGCCGCCCGCGCCGCCGCCGCACGCATTGCCGCCGCTGGCCGGGCCCGCGCAGCTGCCTCCGTACGTGGCGCCGCGGCCGCCGCCCCCCGCCCCCGCGCGCGGTCCCTGAATCAGAAGTCGACGACCGCCCAGAACGCGGGCTTGGGGTTGTGGTTGACGTCGAACAGCAGCGGGAAGTCCTTGCGCCCCGAGCTGAACATCGACAGCCACGTGGCGTCGTCGGCGATGCCCCAGAACGTCACGCCGGTGATGACGTTCTTGTAGTTGCGGAACAGCTGGAAGAACTGAAAGTAGCGATCGGCCTGCTGCATCTTGAGCGCGTCCGTGAACGTCGCCGTCGTGTAGTACTGGCTGGACGTGTACGTGACGCCCGGGACGTAGAGCGACATGTCCAGCTCCGTCACCTGCACCGCGACGCCCAGCGACGAGTAGAGCTTGATCGCGTCTTCCAGGTGCCCGACGTCCTGGTAGTAGCCCTGGTTGGTGGGATCCGTCGAAGGCGCGATGTTGATGTGGCACTGCATGCCGATGCCGTCGACCTGGATCCCCTGATCGAGCAGCCCCTTCACCATGTTGTAGATCCCCTGCTGCTTGGCCGGGATGTAGTCGTAGTAGTCGTTGTAGAACAGCTTCGCGTTCGGGTCGGCGGCGTGCGCCGCCTTGAACGCCTCGGCGATGTAGGTCGGGCCGATGATCTGGTACCAGAGGCTCGCCTTGTCGGACGACAGCGTGCCGTCGCGGTACGAGCCGTCCTCCATGATCGCCTCGTTGACGACGTCCCAGGCGTAGACCTTGCCCGCGAAGTGCTGCATCACCTTGGTGATGTGATTCTTCATGCGCGCGAGCAGCACGTCCGATGTCGGCATGCCGCCCGAGCCGTTCGAGAAGACCCACGACGGGTTCTGGCTGAACCAGACCAGCGTGTGGCCGCGGATCTTCATCTTGTTGGTCATCGCGAAGTTGACCAGCGTGTCGGCCGTCCCGTAGCTGAAGCTGTTCTCGGTCGGCTCGAGCGCGTCCCACTTCATCTCGTTCTCGGTCGTCATGCTGTTGAAGTGGGCCTTGATGAGCGGCGCGTGCGACGTCATCGTCGTCGAATTGATCGCGGCGCCGATCGGGAAGTAGTCGGCGTACTTCGTGGCCAGTCCCGGCGTCGCGCCGCCCATCGGGTAGCCCGCGCCGCCGCCCGTGCCGCCCGCGCCGCCGCGCGCGGACGTGCCGCCCGTGCCGCCCGCGTTCGATCCACCGCTGCCACCGCTGCCGCCGGTGCCGCCCGTCCCGCCGGCGCCGCCGCGTCCCGAAGTCCCGCCCGTGCCCGAGCCGCCCGCGCCACCGCGCGCCGAGGCGCCGCCCGTGCCCGCGCTGCTGGCGCCGCCGCCGCCGGAGTTTCCACCCGCGGAGGCCCCGCCGGTGCCCGAGCCGCCCGTGCCGGCCCCGCCCGTTGCCGCGGCGCCGGTCCCCTGCGATCCGCCGCTCCCCGCCGCGCCCGAGTTCCCGCCGCCGCTCCCCGCGCTACCGGTCGCACCGGATCCACCGCCGGTGCCGCCCGTGCCGGCAGCGCCGCTGCCCGTGACGCCCGCGGTGCCGCCTGATCCGGCCTGCCCGCCGCCGCCGCTCTGCCCGCACGATGCCGCCAGCACGGCGATCGCGCCGGCCGCGATCAGGACGCGCAAGGACATCGGACGACTACTGGCTGACGAACGTCGTGACGGTCGTGGCCGCGAGCGCGGCGGTGAAGCTGCCGCCGCTCACCGCCACCGCGGTCCCGGAGGTCAGGTTGGCGCTCGCCGACGTCGTCCACGGCGTCACGCTGGTCGGCGCGGTCCCGCCCGAGATGGTGATCGGGACGTTGACCGCCGAGGCGTTCTTGTTGATGGCGACGATGGCCAGCGCAGTGCCCGTGCCCTTGAAGGCCGAGATCAGAACGCCCGAAGGCGCGCCCGCCACCTCGACCCGCTGGAAGCCCGGCCGCACGAACTTGCTGTAGTTGCCGAACGTGTAGTGGCGCTTGGTGTCGCTTCCGCTCTTGGTGATCAGGCCCTCGTTGTCGTCGGTGTTGCTCGCCTGGTACCACCAGTAGAGCCAGGCCGACGCTTCACCGTCCACCAGAGCGGAGTGGATCCAGCCTGCGACCGCGACGCCGTTGTCGATCGTGGTCGAGCCCGTCAGCGACGCGCCGGTGCCGGTTCCCTGCTCCGGCCACCACTTCACGCCGGACATCTCGGTCTGCCAGATCTCCTTGTTCGGCTTGCCGTTGTTGACGTCGCTCGGCCATGGCATTGCGACCTGCGAGTCGTACTCGTGCACGCCCAGGATGTCGAAGGCGGCCCAGGCCGCCGTATCCTTGGCCAGCCAGTGGCCGTAGTCGTACCCCATGCCATTCGTGCAGGTGGTGGCGCAAGCGGTGGACTTGTCCGGGAAGCAGCCGCACTTCAGCGGATCCGAGCTCTCCTTGCCGCCGACGTCCGGCCCGGCCGACACGTTGGACCAGGTGTGGAGCCATTCCGACGCTTCGGGCGCGATCACCTTGACGTTCTTGGCCTGCAGCTTCGGGCCGGCCATCTTCACCCAGGCCACGAACTCAGCAGCGGTGAAGAGTGTCGTGTCGTAGTTGCCGTTGCACGGATCGGCGGTGCCGCAGGACGCGAAGTCTGGCTCGTTCCCGATCGACATGGCGTAGAAGCCGTTGCTGCCCGCGAAGTTGGCGATGGTCGTCGACCACGAGTCGTAGCAGCTCGTCATCAGGTGACCGCCGTCCATGATGCTGTTGTTGGTCTTGCAGCTGGCAGGCGGGCTCCAGACCGATCCGATGATCTTGGCGTTCGAGCCGGCCAGGCTCTTGACCATCGCGATGTTCCCCGTCGCTTCGCCGGTGTTGTAGAAGGCGCCGCTCGGGTTCATGCCGGTGCGCAGGATGGTCAGGCCGATTCCGCTGCCGGTGGCGGTGAACAGCGAGTTCGCCACCGTGCTGGAAAATTGCGAGGCCCAGTTGTCGTTGATGCCGAAGCCCTGGATCGTCTGGTGAACCGCGCCGAGGTTCACGGTCGCGCCCGACGCCGCGCCGCCGGTGCCGCCCGTGCCGGTCGTGCCGCCGGCGCTCGTCCCCGCGCTGCCGCCGCTGCCGCCGGCGGAGTTTCCACCGCGACCCGCCGTGCCCGTGCCGCCGGCGCCGCCGCGGCCCGCGGTGCTGCCACCCGCGCCGGTCGTGCCGCCGCCGCTCGTGCCCGCAGCGCTGCCGCCGGTGCCGCCGGTCCCCCCAGCGCCTGTTCCCGCCGTAGCGCCGGTACCCGCGGCCGAGCCTCCGGTGCCCGTGGTTCCCGAGGTCCCGCCCGACGTGCCGGCCACGCCGCTGGTGCCACCCGGGCCGCTCGATCCGCCGCTGCCGGTGGTACCGCTCGCGCCGCCCGATCCGGGGCCAGTTCCTCCGGTGCCCGGGGTGCCCGAACCGCTGGAGCCGCAGCCCCAGGCGAAGAGTGCGCTGGCCAGGATTACGCTACGAAATTTCATATTGCCCACCTCGACCTCCGGTCGATCTGGTTGGAGTTCGTTCTTGTGACCTCACCAATTCCCGCAATTGCCCCGGCAGATCACGGAGATCGGCGCCAAATCGACGATGCAAGCTGGGGAAGGAATTGGGGATTATCACGTCGGCGGCCAGGGGCCCCGTCGCCGGGCCCTCGGGGCAGCTGAAGCTCAGTCTTACTCGGAATCGAGAACGGCTACCACCGCGGACTCGCTGTCGTAGCCGCCGGCGTCTTCGGCGGCGTCCACCAGCGACCGGCAGGCGCCTTCGGGGGTGCGCTGGGCTCGCAGGATGGCGGCGATCTCCGGGTCGTGCAGCATGCCGCTGATTCCGTCGGTGCACAGGAGCAGCATGTCGCCCGCCTGCAAGGTCAGCTTCGTGATCGCCGGCTCCTCCCCGTGGGGGTAACCGAGGACGCGGGTCACGACGGTGCGGTGCGGGTGGTTTTCGATCTCGGCGGCGCTCAGTCTCCCATCGTCTCGTAGAAGGTTCTCGATCGTGTCGTCGCGCGTGACCTGCTTGAGCGCGTTGCCGGCGAACAGATACCCGCGCGAATCGCCGACGTTCGCGATGACCACCTCCGGTCCGGCGATCACGGCCACCGTCGCCGTCGATCCGAATCCCCGGCGGGTGCGCTCGTTGTCGGCGACGATTTCGCGCGCCGCCGCTCGCAGCGCCTGGTCCAGGCGCCGCGCGAGCGCATCGCCGCCTTCGGGTCGCGGCGGCGCCAGCATGTGCTCGCAGACCATCCGCGCCGCGACGTGGCTGGCGGCCATCTCCGGACCGGCGCTGCCGGTGCCGTCGTAGACGCCGATCACGACCGCGCGCGATTGGAGGCTCGTCTCGACGTTGCCGCCCGACGCCGCCCAGCCCGTGGCGAGATCGACGACCGCGACGGCGTCCTCGTTGACCTCCCGGCACTTCCCGATATTGGTGAGGGCCGCGATTCTCAGCATCACCGGAACCTGAACCGAATCGTAACCGACACCGAACCGCGTGCGGGGGCGTAGCTCGGCAATCGATTGCGAAAGGCGTGCGTGGCTGGCCGCGCCGGGATGCAAGACATTCGCGACGTCGGGATAGGGACCCTCAAAGAAGCGGCGCCGGAGCGGCTGGCATGCTGCTGGCAGCGGATTGTTATCCGGAAGTCGGGGGGCTCGCGCACGGTGCGCGGTCCAGAAGGAGGAGGGAGTCATGCGGAAACGTCTGATGCAGGTCGCGATGGTCCTGGTCGTCGTCGTGGCGG
>DATFXS010000182.1:0-3584 GCA_035315605.1 Polyangia bacterium | reverse complement strand
GCACTGGCTCGGGCGGTTCGACGGGAGGCCACGGCACCGGTGGAAGCACGGGCGCGGCCGGGACCACCGGCGCGGCCGGGACCACCGGCGCAGCCGGGACCACCGGCACCGCTGGATCGAGCCCGACCGCCGGGACGACAGGCACCGGTGGCAGCACGGGCGCCGGCGGAGCCACGGGCGCCGCCGGAACCACGGGCACGACCGGAAGCGGAAGCATCGGCGGCCCCGCCGGCACCACTGGCACCGCAGGAACCGGAAGCACCGGCGGTCCCGCCGGCACCACCGGCACCGCGGGCACGACCGGCACCACCGGCACGGGCGCCGCGGGCACGACCGGCGCGGGTGGAACGCCCACCGCGGGCAACACCATCAAGAACGTCTTCGTCATCGCGATGGAGAACGAGCCGGCCGCGGCGATCTACGGCAACAAGAACGCGCCCTATCTGAACGGGCTGATCTCGAAGTACGCGCACGCGACCGCGTTCACCGATCCGCTGCCGGACGGCATCCCCAGCGAGCCCCACTACGTCTGGATGGAGGCGGGAACGAACAAGTTCAGCGACGTGACGTTCACGGGCGATGGGGATCCGAGCTCCGGCAACAGCACCAAGAGCACCGCTCACCTCTCCGCCCAGATGATGGCCGCGAACCCGCCGGTCAGCTGGATGGGCGTGATGGAAGGGCTCGACAGCGGAACCGGCGCCTGCCCGGTCAACTCGTCCGGGTTCTACGCAGCCAAGCACGATCCGTTCGTCTTCTTCCAGGACATGGCCGGCAGCCCGCCGTCCGCGTCGAGCGCGCTCTGCAGCGCGCACCACAAGGCGTTCACGTCGGGACAGGCGCTCGTCACCGGGACGGTGCCCCAGTACACCTTCATCAGCCCGAACGTCTGCAACGACATGCACGGCGACCCGTCCTGCCCGTCCGGCGACCCGATCGCGATGGGCGACGCGTGGCTGGCCGCCAACGTGCCGCCCCTCATCGATTACGTCAACGCGCATTCGGGCGTCATCTTCATCGTGTGGGACGAACCGGAGGGCGGCAGCTCGCTGATCCCGTTCTTCGCCATCGGCCCGCAGGTCAAACCCGGCTACACGAGCACGGTCGCTTTCACGCACAGCTCGCTCCTGAAGACCGTCGAGGAGATCTTCGGCCTGCCGGTCCTCCCGACCGTGGCGGGCGCCAACGACTTCGCCGATCTGTTCCAGGCCGGCACGCTCCCGTGAGCTCCGGCCGCGCCGATCAGATATCGACGACCTGCTCGTGCCTGATCCGCGCCGGGCGATCGGCGTGCTCCGGCCGCAGGTCCAGCGCCGGCGCCAGATAGAGGCTCCCCGCGGCGATTCGCCGGATCGCCGCGAGGATCTCCTCGTTGCTGTCGCCCTTCAGGGCGTATCCGCTTGCACCCGCGGCCATCGCCGCAACGACGTCAGGGAAGCGGCCGTGTTCCGTCAGCACCAGAACTCGAACGCCGGCGCCCCAGCGGCGGATCTTTCGAATCGCGCTCGGCGCGCCCAACCCGGGCAGGGCGGTGTCCATGACGACCACACTTGGCTCGATCGCGCTCATCACCTCGAAAGCGCCGCGGAGGGTGCTCGCCTCGCCCAGGACTTCGCAATCGAGCGAGCTCCTCTCCAGAATCAGCCGCAGGCCCAGCCTGTATAGCTCGTGATCCAACAGGACGATTCGCATGGTGCCTCCTCGTCTAGGTCATCCCCCGATCTCGAGTGAAGAAGCTGTGTCGGTCGGGCGGACGCGCAACCCTGACGAAGTGCGAAGCAATTCGTGGCCTTCCCAAAAGGGTAGTGCCCCCCACACGATCGCGAAGCCGATCGCCGCGCCGTCATCAGCCGATCGCCAGTCGTGCTGACGCTCGCGCGGGTTCGTTCGCGCATAACGCCGCGGCCTGCGCAGGAAACGCCGGCATCGTCACCACGAACGTCGTGCCTTCTTCGGCGTTCGAGCTGACCGCGATCTGTCCCCGGTGCGCAGCGACGATCCGCTCCGCGATGAACAGGCCGAGGCCGAGTCCGCCAGCGTGTAGGATGCCGTCACCATCCGCGGGGCGCTGGAAGGCCTCGAAGATACGCGGCAGCGTATCCGCCGGTATCGGCTGGCCGCCGTTCCGCACCTCGAGGATCGCATGGCCGCCGATCCTCTTGACGCAGACCTCGACGCGTCCCGTGCCGTGAACGATCGCGTTCCCGACCAGGTTGGAGACGACCTGCGCGAGCCGATCGGGATCCCACATGCCGGGGATCGGCTCCTCGCTGTGCACGACGATCTCGGCGCTGGGGTTCGCCGCGCACAGCTCGTCGATGACCGTCCGGACGATCACGCCCAGGTCCATGCCCGGCCGGGGCCGCGCAGGAATTCCTCCGGCCTGGCGCGCGCGCGCCAGGTCCAGCAGCTGATCGACCAGCCTCGTCATCCGCCGGGCGCCCGCGATGACGTAGTCGACGGACTTGGCCCAGCGCGGGGAGGTGTCGGCCTCCTTCAAGCGACGAGCTGCCATCGACACGGCGTTGAGGGGGTTGCGCAGATCGTGCCCGAGAATGGCGATGAACCGCTCCTGCAGGGCCGCCTCTCGCCGAAGCGCGTCCTCCAGCGCCGCCCTGCGCCCGATGTCGCGATTGATCGCGAACAAGATCGTTCCGAGGATCATCAGTCCGGCCAGCGCCGCGATGTCGATCCACAGGGCAGTGTCCAGATTCCGTCGCGCCGCGAGCGTGCGCTCCTGCTGGCGCGCGTCCTCGCGCGCACGCATCTCCGCGATCAACTGCCTGATCCAGCTCGACAGCGTCGCCGCTTCGTCCGAACGAACGAGGTCCAGCGCGCGCGCGATCTCCATGCGGCGGTGCAGGTCCAGGGTCGTGCGCAGCTCGGCCAGCTTCTGGCCCACCAGGCTGGCCAGCGAGTCCGCGTTCCGCACCTGCACGGCATCGTCCGAGGTCAGCCTCCCCAGTTCGGCCAACGTCGCCGGCAGCGCGCGGGTCGCGGCCTCGTAGGCGTCGCGATATTCCGTCCGGCCGGTCATGAAGAAATCGCGCTCGCCGGTCTCCGCGTCCAGCAACTCGGCACGCACGGAATCGATCAGCGCCTGCGTTCGTTGCGTCCGGCTGATCCACCCCCGGCTGCTGATGATGCCGCCGATGCTGACCAGATCCGTCACGAACAGGGCCAGCAGGACCGCCGCCGTGAACATGGCGATGAGCGGGGCGGATGCGCGAATTCGTCGATGTCTCGAGGAGATCATGACCGCACGGAACGACGCTGCACGGCGCCGTGATGGCGCCACCGATATTCGACGTCCCAGAAGATGGGTCCGTCCTCGGCGCGGTCAACGCGGCTTCCCTGATCCCCGAACGCTTTTCTCGGGAGCACCCTTGACACCGATGTGGGCGTTGCCACGGTGCCAATGTCTGTACGTCATTCCCTGAGCAGAAGCTGCGAGCACGTTGAAAGGCTCTCGGATAGCGCGATGGACGAAAAAGATTTCGCGGCGCTGCAGCGGGATTGGTTCCGGCGGCTCACGACCTGCGGCGCCGTCACAGCGGCCGGATTCACCGCTCTGCTGGCGGGGC
>DATFXS010000181.1:0-4818 GCA_035315605.1 Polyangia bacterium | reverse complement strand
CCGATCCCGCCGCTGGTCGTGTTGCCGCTGCTCGGGCCGATCGGCGACACGACGTCGCTGGTCCCCATCTGGGCGAGTAGAGAGAAGACGAGAATGATAGTGGTCGGCATCGCGCTCCTCCTCCGTACAACTTGCGTCCTGCACGCGCCTCCGAAAGCGCGGCCGATCTGGCAAAATCGCCCATCCGATGCCCGCCGCCGTCAGCGCATCCGCGCCAACCTCCGATTCCGCCAGCGCCAGCCGGGCCGGACCGCGGCGGTTGACCGCGATGCGCTACGTGACCGCGCTGCGCGAGGGCGGCTCCGTCCCGGCGGTGGTCGAGGCCGATGACGGATCGCTCTACGTCGCCAAGTTCCGGGCCGCCGCGCAGGGCGGGCGCGTCCTCGCCGCCGAGCTGATCGTCGGCGAGCTGGGGCGCGCGGCGGGGCTTCGCGTGCCCGAACTGGCGCTGATCGAGATCGACGCCGCGCTCGGCCGCAGCGAACCGCATCAGGAGATCCAGGAGCTGCTGATCGCCAGCGCCGGCACCAACCTGGCGATGGCGTACCTGGCCGGCGCGGTCGGCTACGACGTCGCCGCGCGCCGTCCGCTGGCGGGCGAGCTCGCGTCGGCGATCGTGGCGCTGGATCTGTTCGCCGCCAACGTCGACCGCACCGCGCGCAACCCAAACCTGCTCTGGTGGCAGGGCGAGCTGTGGCTGATCGACCACGGCGCGTCCCTGTTCTGGCAGCACGGCTGGGACGGCCAGCAGCCGCTTGATGCGCTCGCCGCGTCCGCGGCGCGTGCGTTCGATAGGGCAGGCGACCACGTGCTGCTGCCGCTGGCCGATCGCCTGCCCGCGGCCGGCGCCGCGCTGGCCGCCGCGGTGGACGACGGCGTCATCGACCGCGTCGTCGCCGCGGTGCCCGACGTCTGGCTGGAAGGGCCGGGCGCCGACAAGCTGCGCGCCGCCTACGGCGCCTGGCTGCGCGGGCGGCGCGCGGCGCTGCCCCACGTCATCGAGGAGGCCGACCGTGTCCGGGCGACGCGCGTTTGATTACACCGTCGTGCAGGTCGTCCCGCGCGTCGAGCGCGACGAGCGTATCAACGCCGGCGTGATCCTGTTCTGCCCGGCGGCCGGATTTCTCGGCTGTCGGATCGCGCTCGATGAACGGCGCCTGCGCGCGCTCGCGCCCGACGCGGATCTCGCTGCGGTGAACGCGCAGCTGGACGCGGTGCGCGCCGTCTGCGCCGGCGACGCCGCGGCCGGCCCGATCGCGCGGATGTCTCCGTCGGAACGGTTCCACTGGCTGTCCACACCGCGCAGCACGGTCGTGCAGCCGTCGCCGCCGCACGCCGGCCTGTGCGACGATCCGGCGGTGGCGCTGGATCATCTGTTCGCGGCGTCGGTGACCGCGCCGTAGCAGCCGTTCAGAGCGGCTCGCCGCCGGCGAGCGCGCGGGCGCCGATCGCGCGCAGCGGCTTCGGCAGACGGAGCAGCGCCGAAACCAGCAGGCGGTGCGCGCGGCACGCGGCGGCCGGGGACACGTCGTCCGGATTGTTGAACGCCTGGACGTCGAACCGATCCCGCGCCAGCCGCCGCAGCACCTCGATCGAGTACCGATTCATTTCGGCGTCGCTGACGCTGCGCCCCGAGGTGTAGCCAGCGTCCAGCGCCTCCGACAGGTCGTACCACTTGTCCTGGAGCGCAGCGGGAATTTGCGAGAGCAACGCCCCGACCTGGCCCGCGGACGCCGATTGCCGCGCCAGCGCCGCGCACCCGTTCTCGTCGGCCTGCGCCAGCAGCGCCTCCAGGATCTCGGCGCGGGCAATCAGCTCCCCGTCGGAAAGCGACAGCCAGCGGTGATCGTCGAACAGCGCGTGTCCCTGGCCGCCGCCGATCAGCAGGATCCCCGCCGTGATCCGGAGGGGATCGGGCATCGCGCTCACACTGCTGTAGGTGGCCCGGGAGAGCGCGCAGACGTCGGCTTCGGTGGCAGCCGCTTCGTGGCCCAGCGTGGCGAGCAACTTGTCGCCGTCCGGCTTCTTCGCGAGCCCCGCCCGTAGCTCGCGAACGAACGCCAACCGACGCTGGCGGCTGATCCAGCGCACCGGCGCCGTTCCCTTGATGTCGGCCTGGACCGCGCGAAAGATGATCTCGTTGAACTCATCGCGATCGGCCGGAGGTAGCTTTTCGAGCATCGTGAAGGTGTCGTCTTCGGAGGCCTTGCCGCGCTCCATCGCCGCGCAACGGTGCACGTCGCCCAACGCGAGCATTTTCGACATCAGCTCCAGCCGTCGTCTCAAGGTGGCGTCGTCCAGCCGGCGCAGGCCGCGCTGGGTCAACATCGGGCCTTCGCGCGTGACGTTGTGGGACAGCACCCAGTCGCGGAGCTCCGGCGTGGCCGCGATCCTGTCGGCCATGGCCTGCCGGTACGCATGCGGGTCTTTGAGCGCGCGCGCGCGGTCGCGCCGGCCCAGGAACGTCATCCAGCCGACGCCGACCGCGATCAGAACGGCGACGGTGATCATCCCGGCCCACGGCCGCCGCGGGCGCAGCGACCTGATGATCGCTTCACGATCGAGCGGCGGCGGCACCGGCCCGTCGGCCATCGTCCGCCATTGTAGTCCCGATCAGATCGTGCCGTTGCAGAGCACGTCCAGCTGATCGACGTCGATGCGCTTGCTGTCGACCGTGCCGTTGCGGTCGAAGAACAGGACGACGTGCACGTCCAGCCTGCCGTTCGTGATCGCGACGCTGCCCAGGCCGCCGATCGCCAGCCAGGCGGCGTTGCCGTTGCAGACGCCGTCGAGGCCACCGCTCGCGTTGTATCCAGGTGGAACCGAGATGGGGAACATGTCGCCGGAGTAGGCCGTGACGTGGAGGAGCGTGCAGAGGCCGCCGCCCTCGTTCATCGTGATGTGGTAGCCGCCGGTCGCGGAACGATCGACGTCGTAGCAATAGGTGACGCCGGCCGGCGCCGGCGACCCGGGGCCGGCGCAGCAGACGTTGTGCACGCCGGCCGAGCAGCCGACGTTCTGGCAGTTCGTCGGCGTCGGATTCGGAATCGTCGCGATCGACTGACCGAGCTCCGGGTAGTAGCAGGCGTTCTTGGCGGGGGCGCCGCAGCAGCCGCAGCCGCAGACGTCGAGGGTCGCGGCGTTCGGCGGGCAGACCGCCGCGGCGTCCGTGGGCCGAAGCGCATCGACCGCGTCGCCGGCACCGCCGTCGGGCGCCGACGTCCGATCGGCGTCGCCGCCGTCCGCCGGCGGGATCGTCGCCTGATCGCCCGCGCCCGCGTCGGCGGGCACGAACGTTCCCTCCGGCGCAGGCAGCGTCCGGTGGCAGCCCGCGCTCGCAAGCAGCGGCAGCACGAAGGCCGCCAGCGATCCGGTTCGACGCGGGCGCACGGCGCGAGCTTGCCAGCAGCGATCGTGCCAATGCAATCGACTGCAAGCGCCGACGCTCTGGCCAGGCCGGGCTCAGTTTTCTGAGGAGGCGCCGCCAAATGCGGCGCGGATCTCGCAATCGCAGATGGCATGCGCGATGCTGGGCCCGACGGCGATGACGACGAACCAGCGATGGGTGATCCAGGGCGTCGGCTGGCTGGCGCTGTTGCTCGCCGCCTGCGGATCGGGATCCTTGACGCTCGACGGCGGTCCGACCGGCACGGGGGGAACCAGCGGCGCGGCGGCCTGCCAGATGGCCTTGGCGGTCGATCGTTCGTGCACGACCGCCACCGATTGCGTCGTCGTCTCGCACACCAGCAGCTGCTGCGGTTCGAGTCAGGCGATCGGCATCCGCAACTCCGCGCAGACGACCTTCCAGATGCTGGAGGCGCAGTGCGACGCCAGCTATCCCGCGTGCGGCTGCGCCGCTGGCCCACCGACGGTCGACGACGGCTCGCAGATCATGTTCAACGGGACGGCGGGCCTCGACTGCGTGCAGGGGAAGTGCACCACGTTCGTGCCTGCCTGCGGCGGTCCGTGTCCGACCGGCAAGGTCTGTTTCAGCTGCTCGAATCACGCCAGCCTGTTCGCGGCGTGCACGAACGCATGCACGGCGAGCAGCGATTGCCACGATCCCGCGCTGCCGCTCTGCCAGATGGGGACGTCCGGGAACACCTACGGCATGTTCTGCACCGCGGCCGACGTCGCGTGCGACACCAAGTGAGGAGCGATCGATGAAGGCCCTGTACGTTGTGGCGGCGATCCTGGCGGCGGCGCTGTTCGCGTCGTGTGGATCGTCGCATTCCGGCGCCGACGCAGGCACAGGCGTCGGCGGCAAGGGCGGCAGCACTGGCAGCGGCGGACAGGCGGGCTCGGGCGCCGCCGGCCGGGGCGGCGCAGGCGGCTCCGGTGGCGGCGCAGGCGCAGGGACGGCCGGTGCCGGCGGTGCTGGCGGCAGCGGCGCCGGCGGCACGGGTGCCGGGCGCGGCGGCGCCGGCGGCGGTGCGGGCACCGGCGCGCGCGGCGGGACGGGTGGCGCGGGCGGCGCAGCCGGGGCGGGAGGTGCCAGCGGTGGAGTTGGCGGCGGTGCGGGCAACGGCGCGCGCGGCGGCAGCGGTGGCGCGGGTGGCGCAGCGGGCGCGAGCGGCGGGGCGGGAGGTGCGGCGGGTGGCCGGGGCGGCACGGGCGGCAGCGCGGGCGCGGCCGGGAGCGCAGGCGGGGCAGGAGCCGGCGGCGCGGGCGGTGCGGCAGGCGCGGGCGGCGCGACGGGAACCGGCGGCAGCGCGCAGTCGTGCACGCTCGACGGCGGCCAGTGCCCCGTCGGCTATCAGTGCGCCTGTGGTGGGCCGGGTATCGGCATGTGCACGTGCCACAAGGAGTGCGGCTCGG
>DATFXS010000180.1:0-7372 GCA_035315605.1 Polyangia bacterium | reverse complement strand
CCGCCGACCGCGGTCGCCACCACCGGCAGACCGGCGGCCAGCGCCTCGAGCGCGCACAGCGGCAGGCCCTCGACGCGCGACGAGATCGCGAACGCGTCCATGGCGGCCAGCCAGCGCGGGACGTCGTGGCGCACGCCCGCCATGATCACGAACGGCGCCACACCGCGCGCCGCGATCTCGGCCCGGATCGCGCCCGCCTCGCCGCCGTCGCCCACCATCAAGAGCCTGGCGCGCGGCCCCAGCAGCGGCGCGGCGGCGCGCACCAGGAGCGGGTAGTCCTTCTCCAGCGCGAGCCGGCCCACCGAGCCGACGACCCACGCGTCTTCCGGGATCCCCAGCTCGGCGCGCGCGGCGGCGCGCTCGCCCGCCGCGCCGCCGAACGTCGACACGTCGATGCCGTTCTCGATCACACTGAGCTTGCCGTCGACGCAGTCGCGCAGCTCGCGCGCCAGCTCGGCCAGCTCGGGCGACACCGCGACATACGCGTCCAGCAGTCGCCCGGCGCCGCGCCACAGCCAGCGCGCGCGCCGCGTCCCCCGGCCCGGCCCGTGGCGCGTGTGAACCACCTTCGCCCCCGCCAGCTTGCCCGCCGGCGCGCCGTAGATGAGCGGCTGGCGATTGTGCGTGTGAACGACGCCGACACGCCGGCCCCGAAACAGCGCCGCCAGACGCAGCGGCAGCGTGACGTCGAACCCGGGCCGCTTGGCCACGCGTTGCACGTCGATGCCGCGGGCGCGGAACGCATCGGCGAGCGGCCCGTCCGGCGGCGGGGCCAGGCTGACGACCATGACGCGGTTGCCGGCGTCCACCTGTCCGCCCGCCAGCTCCAGCGCCATTCGCTCTCCGCCCCCGATCTCCAGCGAGGAAAGCACGTGGGCGACGAGCATCCGGAGGTCGCTCAGGTCCCGAGCGCCCGCAACATGACGAACGGCGTCCGCACCAGGATCCCGAGCTCCATCGCGAGGAACGACTTCAGATCTTCCATCGCCATGCAGTAGGCCAGGTCGTAGAGCAGCTTGATCCGCATGTGATCGGCGAGAGCGTCCTCGGTCCCCTCCATCTTGAACGGGTTGGTGAGATCGGGCTCGAACTTGGCGATCACGCTGTCGGGCAGGGGTTTTCCCGTGTAACTGAGGCTCACCTGCGCCAGCCCCGTGATTCCGGGCTTCACGTCCCGCATACGTTCCTCGAAGTAGGGGATGGCCATGGCCAGCTGCTCGGCCAGCTCCGGGCGCTCGGGGCGCGGCCCGACGATGCTCATATGGCCCATGAGAACATTGAAGAATTGCGGCAGCTCGTCCAGCCGGGTTTTTCGCAGGAATTTGCCCACCCGGGTGATGCGCGGGTCGTTCGCGGTCGCCACGACGATGCCGGTGTGCTTCTCGGCGTCCGGTTTCATCGAGCGAAATTTCAGCATGAAGAACTCTTGAAAACGTGGACGCGGCGCGCCGCCCGTGGGAGTCTTGTCCATGTCACGGAGCTGACCCGCCCGACGTTGACGGATGAAAACGCCGCCTGGAGACTCTAGGTAGATTGCGAGAGCGATGAGCGGACACAAAGGCAGCGCAATGGCAAGGCCGACCGACGCTCCTACGAGGTCGATGAACCGCTTGGCCAGGCGAACCGAACGCCGCACGGCGATAAACTACAACGAAACACAAAAACTGCGCAGCCGCGGTTCGCAAAGTGGCATGATGTCTGGGTCGGTTCCGATCAGGATGTCGATGCTGGGGCGCGTTCAACACCGGGATATCGTTCTGCGAGCGGTCGCCGCGGCCTGCAAGCTGGTGCGCCAGCCGTCTGCCTCCTCCCCTTCCTCGGACGGTGACGCCGAGTGGAACGACTTCCGCATGCAGGTCGTGACCGCCGTCAGCGAGGCGTTCAACAATATCGTTTTGCACAGCTACGCCGGCCGCGAAGACGGAATCATCGAGATGGACATCCGCACCCGCCGTAACCACATCTCGGTGGAGTTGCGCGACTTCGGCGACAGCTTCGACCCGGACGAGATCCCCAAGCCGGACCTCGACCGCCTGCCCGAGTCAGGGCTGGGCATGTTCATCATCAAGGAACTGATGGAGGTCAGCTATCGGCCCGGGCGGCCGAACGTGCTGGTGCTCTCCAAGAAGTTCCACGACAAGGACACCAAGCGGTACCAGGGCGCGCCCGGGCGCGCGCTGTCCTCGTCGGCCAGTCGTAAGACGGGTGACGCATGAACGTCACGATTGCGGCCAAGGAGCCTGGCGTTTCCCGGATCGCGATCGAGGGCGAGCTCGACACCGTGACGGTCGGCGATCTGCGCAAGCAGATCGACCAGATGGTCGCGAAGGAGCCGAAGCGGGTCGAGGTGGACCTGTCGGCCCTCCGGATGCTCGACAGCTCGGGCGTGGGGGCGCTGGTGTCGCTTTACAAGCGCGTGCGCGGCTACGGGGGCGAGGTGGTAATGATCGGCCTGCGTGACCAGCCGCTGGCCATCTTCCGGCTGCTGCGGCTGGATCGGGTCATGGTCGGAACGGACCTGGCCGCCTCCTCGACCGGCGCGCAGAAGCAGTCGAGCTCGAACCATTAAGCGCCGGCAAGGCCGCTCCGCTCCCGCGCCGTCCTCGACCGATGCGGCGCCAGACCGGCGCATCTGGACGGAAGACGAGCCCCAGCTGGGGCGGGTGGGCCGCCGCCAGTTCCGGCGCCTGGTCCGGCGATCGCTGGCGACCTGGCCGATCTGGGTGACGGCGGCGGCCGCGCTCAGCGCAGGGTTGACCGCGTCCGCGGCGCGCAAGCCGCCCGAATACACGGTCACCGTGGCGTTGCTGGTGACCGGGATACGCCCGGACGCGCAGTACGGATCCGCCCAGATTCGCGGTCAGGTGACCGACCTGACCTTCACGCGCCCGAATCTGGCCGGCATCATCAAGCGCCACGCCAAGGAGCTTCCCTCGCACGGCAGGGATTTCGACCTCGCCTACGAATTCATCATCGAGCACCTCAAGGTCGACGTTCTGGAAAACGACTTCATCGGCGCCAACTGGGAAATGGAGAAGCCGAGGACCGCGCGCGTGACGCTGAGCCTGACGGGCGGCAAGCCTCAGATCATCTGGGAGATCGTGCATGAGCTGGCGGACCTGCTGATCGACTCGACACTGGCGCGCCGGCACGCCGCCATGCTGCGCGAGCAGGCCGGCGCCGAGACGGCGGTCAACCTCGCACAGACGACGGCCGCGGACGCGCCCGACAACGCCCGGTGGTGGGCCTACGAACGCTTCAAGAAGCAGGCCGACATAGCCACCACGGCGGACCTGCGGGTGCGCGCGGCCCACGAAAAACAGGGCCTTCACTTCGACCTGGTCGATCCCGGCCGGGTCCCCAAGGACACCAGCATCGCGTCCTTCATGGGCGACGCTGTCCTGACGTTCATCCTGCTGCTGCTGAGCGCGTCCTTGCTGATCGGCGCCTTCGACCCCCGGGTCCTGGACGCGGGCGACCTGGCGATCATCGGCGTTCCCCCGATCGGTCGCCTGCCGCCGCTGCCCGACCCGCGCCGCGAGCCGCCGCAAGGCCAGCGAAATGCGCCAGATGCCTCCTCTGCACCGAGCGCTGATTCCGGACCGAGTGTATAGTTTCTGCTAGATGAAAAGCCCTGATTCGGGAGGGGGCGGCTTCGGCCTGCTGGCGTCGTTCATGGCGCGCGCCCTCCGGGCGGCCTGGACAGGGGGCATCGCGCTCGCGATCGGGCTGGTGGGAACGGCTGTCTGGACGATGTCGACCGTCCGCCTTTACCGGTCCGAGGCCGTCGTCGTGTTCGAGGTCGGCGTGGAAGCCGGCGCCGGTCGCGACACCGAAGGGCCGCGCGTCGTCGGCGGCCGGCTGCACGACCTGCTGACCACGCGACCGCGCCTCGAATCCTTGATCAAGGAGATGAAGCTCTATCGCAAACTGCGCGACAAGAAAGGGATGGCGGAGGCGGTCGACGAGATGCGCAAGCACATCACCTTCGTCAACCGCGAGGGCTTCAGCTACCGGGTGTCGTACGACGGCGATTCGCGCGACATCGCCAAGGACGTCCTCGACAAGCTGCTGGCGTCGGTCATCGACGACGACAACACGCGGCGGGCGAAGGAGGCCGAGGAGGCGAAGCACTTCCTCGACACCGAGCGTCAGCAAGCGGACCAGGATCTCAAGGACAGGGAGGCGGCGCTCGCCACGTTCCTGACGAAGCACCCGCAGCTCGCCGCCGAGACAGGGGTGGCCAGCGCCGGCAGCCTGATCCGCGCGGCCGATCGCGATCGCGCCGGCGCGGTGGGCGGCGGCGAGGTCGCATCGCTCGAGCTGCAGGCCGCCCAGCTGGAGGAGCAGCTGGCCGCCGCGACGGCCGGCCGGCGCGTCGGAGGCAAGCTGGTGAATCCGGCGGCCGATCCCCAGCTGACCGCGGCCGTGCAGCGCACGCAGGCGGATCTGGCGGTCGCGCGGACCGATCTCGCCGAGAAGCAGTTGCACCTGACGAACGAACACCCGGACGTCAAGAACGCGCTCCGGCGTGTCACGATGGCCGAGGCGGCGGCGCGGCACGCCGAGCAGGCGCTGGCGGCCTGGCGGCCGTCGCCCGCGAGCGAGACCGGCGGCACCCCGACCGCCGAGGACGCCGGCGAAGGGACGCGTGTGGCGGCCCTCCGCCGGGCGCTGTCCGCGGTGAAGGGGCAGATCGCGGCGATGAGGGGCCGCAGCTCCGTGCGGGCCGAGGTGCCGAAGACGTCCGGCTCGGCGGTCGCCATCGACACCGAATGGACGCGCCTCAACCGCGATGTCAGCGAGGCCAAGGAACGTCAGGGGCAGCTCGAGAACAAGCAGTTCCAGGCGCAGTTGGCCGCGACGCTCGTCAGCGGGGGCCAGGGCGGCCAGCTGAAGATCGCCGACCCGCCCTTCAAGCCGATGCACCCGGTCGCCGGGGAGCGGATGAAGATCGCCCTGCTCGGCGTGGCCGCGTCCATCATCCTCGCCCTGGTGGTGATCGGCGTATTCGCGGCGTTCGACGATCGGCTGTACGCTGCGCAGGACATCGAATCGTTCGTCGAGGATGGCATCGTCGTCGTGATCCCCAAGGTGATACCCAGGTTGCCCGCGCCCACGAGGGACGGGTGAGCGGTCGTGGCAGGTAACGGCCAGAACCCGGCGCCCGGCGGGGGCACGGCGGCGCTCGTTCCAAGGCCCGACACCGGGTCCGGCATCTCGTTCGTCCACTTCGCGCCGCAGCCGCCCTACGACGAACGGCTGATCTTCTGGGAGGGCCGCAACCTGGAGACCGCGGCAGCCTTCCGCCTGCTCCGGCAGCGTCTGATCGAGCGCGGCGACCCGCGCATCGTCCTGTGCACCAGCGCCGACCGCGGGGAGGGCAAGACGACGCTGGCCACGAACCTCGCCCTTGCCTTCGCGGAGCTCGGCAAGCACCGTGTCATGCTCATCGAGACCAGCTTCCGGCACGCGTCCGTGGGCGAGGTGTTCGGCTTCAAGCCGCCGGCCGGTTTCGCCGGCCAGCTGGCGCGGCACCGGCAACAGGCGGACGCGCCCTGGGTGGTCGTGCAGATCGCGAACTCGCCGCTCTACATCATGGCCGCGGAGCCGCGCTGCTGCGCGAAGTGCGCCGCGGTCCTGGCCGACGAAGAGGTGAAGTTCTGCGGGATGTGCGGCGCCGAGGTGGACCTGACCGTCGGCAGCATCGATGCGGTTGCGTTCTCGAAGGCAATCCGACAATTTCGCGAATCGTTTCACTACCTGGTCGTCGACGCTCCGCCCGTCCTCGCGAGCGGCGACGTCAACCTGATCCAGGACTCCGCCGACGCCATCGTGTTCGCGACCCGCCGGGGCAAGTCGGCGGCGCGCAGCCTGCGCCGGGCCATCGAACAGGTCGCGCCCGCGCCGGTGGCGGCGGTCGTCCTGATCGAAAACTAATCCGCTGGCGGCGGGCTGGCGGCTCGTTCGGCCAGCTTCTTGGTCATCTTCAGGAGATTGGGCCGGCCCCGGCGATAAGAGACGCCCATGAACGACCGCATGATGTAGAGGCCGAGGCCCGATTCGGGCAGCGCGTCGAGCTCGGGCATCGGCACCGCCTTCGGGTCGAAGCCGCGTCCCCAATCGCGCAGCTCGATCTGGATCTTGCCGGGCGCGGTCTGGATCAGCACGTCGACGCGCCCGTCACTGCGGCCCTCGTAGCCGTGCAGGACCAGGTTGTTGAACGCCTCGCTGACCGCGGAGACGACCTGCTGCTGGAAATCGTTCCACTCCGGGCCGAAGGGGTGCGACGTCACCAGCTTGCAGGCCGCAGAAATGGCGCGCAGCACCACGTCGCGGTGCTCGAGAACTCCCAACACCGTCAGGCGGATCTCTCCTCGCTGCCTGCTACGCGGTCTCATATGCGCCGGGCGCACTTACCTTATAGAGTAAACGAATTCCCGTAAATCCCACCAATCTATGATTTGACAATCACACCCCGTTGATGCGCCAAGTAACCGACACATGGAAGAGCGGGCCCTCGACGCGGTCGTGATCGGGGCCGGCGTGGTCGGGCTGGCGGCCGCGCGGGCCCTGGCCGCCGCCGGCCGCGAGGTGGTCGTGCTGGAGGGGGCCTCCGCCATCGGGACCCACACCAGCTCCCGCAACTCGGAGGTGATTCACGCCGGCATCTACTATCCGACCGGCTCGCTCAAGGCCCGGCTGTGCGTCGCGGGTCGCAAGGCGCTCTACGACTATTGCGAGCGCAACGACGTCGCCCACCGGCGCATCGGCAAGCTGCTGGTCGCGACCAACGACGCCGAGGTGCCGACGCTCGCGTCATACAAGGCGCAGGCGGAGGCGAACGGCGTCGATGACCTGCGCTGGGTCGAGGAGCCCGAGGCGCGCGACCTGGAGCCCGCCGTCCGCTGCGTCCGCGGGCTGATGTCCCCTTCGACCGGGATCATCGACAGCCACGGGTTGATGCGGGCCTACCAGCGCGACGCCCGCGCCCACGGCGCCGAGCTGGCGCTGGAGTCCCCAGTCCTGGGCGGGACCGTCGGCGACGGCGGAATCGTGCTGCGCGTCGGCGGATCGTCACCGACCACCGTCACCTGCCGCACCGTGGTCAACGCCGCCGGCCTGTTCGCGCAGGCGGTGGCGCGCACGATCGAAGGAATTCCGAGCGCGACCATTCCGCCCTGCCACTACGCGAAGGGGCACTACTTCGTGCTCGCCGGCGCCTCGCCGTTCCGGCGCCTCGTCTACCCGCTGGCCGTCGCGGGGGGCCTAGGCGTCCACGTGACGCTTGATCTCGGCGGCCAGGCGCGCTTCGGGCCCGACGTTTCGTGGATCCCCGACGTCGACTACGCCTTCGACGAGACGCGGGCCC
>DATFXS010000179.1:0-3322 GCA_035315605.1 Polyangia bacterium | reverse complement strand
TTCCTCGACGATCTCTACGGGGAGCAGCGCGTGCTCCGCGACCGCGTGATCCCGGCGGAGCTGGTGCTGGCCTCGCGCCAGTACGTGCCGCGGCTGCGCGGCCTCAGACCGCCCGGCGGCGTCCGGATCCACATCGCGGGCGTCGATCTGATCCGCAGCCCCGACGGCGTCCTGCGCGTGCTGGAAGACAACCTGCGGACGCCGTCCGGCGTCTCGTACGTGATCGAGAACCGCCTGGTCACGAAGCGGATGTTCCCGACCGCGCTGGAACGCCTGGGCGTGCGCCGCGTCGACGACTACCCGATCCAGCTCGTCGACATGCTGCGCTCGGTCTCGCCCGTCGATCCCGAGAAGTCGACGGTCGTCGTGCTGACGCCCGGTCCGTTCAACTCCGCCTACTTCGAGCACAGCTTCCTGGCCCGCTCGATGGGGATCGAGCTGGTCGAGGCGTCCGATCTGTTCGTCCACGGCGACGAGGTGTTCGTGCGCACCACCGTCGGCCCGCGCCGCGTGCACGTCATCTACCGCCGCACCGACGACGCCTTCATCGACCCCGAGTTCTTCCGCCCCGACAGCATGCTGGGCGTCCCCGGGCTGATGCGCGCCTGGAGCGCGGGCAAGGTCGCGCTCGCGAACGCGCCTGGCAACGGCGTCGCCGACGACAAGGCGATCTATCCGTTCGTCCCCGATCTGGTGCGCTACTACCTCGGCGAGGAGCCGCTGCTCGAACAGGTTCCGACCCAGGTCTGCGCGCGCCGCGCCGACTGCCAGTACGTGCTCGAGCACCTCGACACGCTGGTCGTCAAGGCGGTCGACGAGGCCGGCGGCTACGGCATGCTGATGGGCCCGCAGGCCAGCGCCGCCGAGCGCGAGGAGTTCCGCGCCCGCATCATCGCCGACCCGCGCAAATACATCGCCCAGCACCGCGTCGAGCTATCGACCTGCCCGACCTGGATCGCGTCGGAGCGCCGCCTGGAACCGCGGCGCATCGATCTGCGCCCCTACGTGGTCACCGGCAAGGGGCGCAGCTGGGTGCTGCCGGGCGGCCTGACCCGGGTCGCGCTGCGCGCCGGCTCGTACGTCGTCAACTCCAGCCAGGGCGGCGGGTCGAAGGACACCTGGGTGCAGGCGGACGCCGTGTCGTGATCTCCCGCGTCGCCGATCATTGTTTCTGGGTCGGGCGCTACATCGAGCGGGCCGAGAGCACCGCTCGCCTCCTGCAGGTCACGCGCGCCCTGGCGTTCGACGCCGAGCTGCCGCCCCTGCACTGCTGGCGGCCGCTGGTGATCGTGTCGGGGCAGTTCCCGGAGTTCGTCGGCCAGCTGGGCGCCGACGCCGCCGGCCACGGCGACGTCGTGCAGCGCTACATGACCTGGGCGCCGGAGAACCCGGTGTCGATCCGCAATTCGATCCGCGCGGCGCGCGAGGGCGTGCGGTCGATCCGCGAGGTGCTCGGGCACGAGATCTGGCAGGCGACCAACGAGCTTTACCTCTGGTTCGCGGGCGAGGAGGCGGCCGCGTCGTACGTGCACGACCGCGAGGAGGTCTATCGCAACGTGCGCCGTTCGACGCAGCTCTGTCTCGGCCTGGTGCGCAGCACGATGCTGCACGACGAGCCGATGGACTTCCTGTGGCTGGGCGTGCTGCTGGAGCGGATCGGCCAGACGGCGCGCACGCTGGACATGCACCACCACATTCAGAGCGCGGCGGGCGGTCCGCAGCCGCTGCTGCAGACCGCGCTCTGGCTGTCGCTGCTGCGCGCCTGCTCCGGTTTCGAAGCGTTCATGCGCCGCGAGCAGGGGCGCGTCAGCCGCGAGGCGGCGGTCTCGTTCCTGCTGTTCGAGGCGCGCTTCCCGCGTTCGCTGCGCTACTGCGTGCGCTCGGCGCTGGCGCTGGCCCGCCGGCTGGAACCCGCGGGCAGCAAGGGTGCCGTCACGCCGGCGCGGGCGCGGCTGGAAGCGCTGGACCACTGGCTCGACGACCAGGAGAGCAAGGACATTCCCCTTTCGGTACACGCCCTTCTGACCCACGTCGTCGACGAGGCGAGCGCGTCCTGCCAGGAGCTGCAGCAAGGAGTCGAGGGGGCCACGGACGTGGCCGCCGCCGCCCAGAAGGAGGCCGCCCAGTAGAAAGACACATCCGTGTCGCAGCCAGCTCAGGGGCGTAGGGCTGCAAACAATTTTCCTGTTGGAAAAACGCCGGAAACAGTGGCCGCCTTATGCTCGATGGCATGGGCGCTGCGACGAGCGGGACTTTCAGCTTCCAGATCCACGATGGTGGAGGGGATCGCGCGCTCGACGGCATCTTCCGGCTGATCGCGCTGGGCGACGAGGATCGCCCGCTCGAGGCGGTGCTGACGTCGATGTGCGCCGACGTCGCGGCGATCGCGCGCGCCGACATCGCGAGCATCTACGTGCGCGAGGAGGACGCCGACGGCCTTCGCTTCACGATGCGCGGCAACATCGGCTTTCCGCCCGAGGCGATCGGCCGCGTGCACCTGCGTCCCGGCGAAGGGATCACCGGCTTCGCGGCCGAGCGGATGCGCCCGGTGTCGGTGGCGGTCGGCAAGCAGGACCGCCACTTCAAGTACATCTCGGGCCTCGGCGAAGAAAAATATCCGGCGCTGCTGGCGGTGCCGATCCTGCGCGGCGGCACCACCGCCGGCGTGCTGGTTCTGCAGCGGGGCGTGTCGCGCGCGTTCTCGGACGGCGAGGTGGTGCTGGCGACCGCGCTGGCGGCGGTGATCAACCACGCCATCGAGCGGGGCGAGGATCGGGAGCGGCGGCAAGCCCAGGGCAGCGACCGGCGCGCGGTCCGGCTTTCGGGTCGATCGATCGTGGGCGGCGCCGCCATGGGACGCGCCGAGCTGCTGCCGACGCTGTCGGCGCTGACCGGGCGCGACGCGGGTGGGCCGGCGTCGCCCGTGAAGATCGAGTCGACGGTCGAGCGCCTGCAGAACGAGCTGCGCAAGGCGGCGGCAAACGCCGGCGAGTCCGCGGCGAGCGAGCTGCGCGGGCTGTCGCTGATCCTCGAGGACTGGCGGTTTCGCGCCGGTCTGGCGCAGGGCTGCGAGGCGCCTGCCCCGCTCAAGGCGCTGTCGGCGCTGGCGCGTTCCTACGCGCGGGTGGCGTTCACGGTCCCGCCGAGCGATCGAGACGGGGCCGAGATCATCCGCGACCGCGCCGCGGAGATAGAGGATCTGTGCGTGTTCGTCTACGCGGCGTCGCTGCGCGGGCGCCCCCTGGTGCGATCGGGCACCATCGTCGTCGCCGAGCGGCTCCGTCCCTTCGCGGCGATCCACGCCATCACGGCGGGCGCCAGC
>DATFXS010000178.1:0-4164 GCA_035315605.1 Polyangia bacterium | reverse complement strand
CGGCTGTCGGGCACCGGGATCTTCCAGATCTTCATCTCCACGACCAGCTGGGTCGGTCTGATCAAGATCATCGCCGGCTTCGGCAGCACGGCGATCGCCGGCAACGGCATCGCGATGCGCGTCGTGCTGTTCGCGCTGTTGCCGTCGTGGGGGATGGCGAACGCCGCGGCGACGCTGGTGGGACAGAACCTGGGCGCGGGCCGCCCCGACCGCGCCGAGCAGGCTGTCTGGCGGGCCGCGCTCTACAACCTCGTTTTTCTGGGTGGCGCGGGCCTGCTGTTCGTCGTGTTCAGCGAACCGATCGTGCGCGCGTTCAACGCCGATCCCGCCGTGCTTGGCTACGGCAGCAGCGCGCTGCGGATCGTCAGCGCCGGGTTCCTTTTCTACGCGTATGGCATGGTCGTCACGCAGGCGTTCAACGGCGCGGGCGACACCTGGACGCCGACGCTCATCAACCTCGGATGCTTCTGGTGCTGGGAGATTCCGGTGGCATGGCTGCTGGCCCGGCCGCTCGGGCTCGGCCCGAACGGCGTCTTCACCGCGGTGCTGCTCGGCTTCTCGGCAATGGCCGTGGTCGGCGTGGCCCTGTTCCGCCGCGGCCGCTGGAAGCAGGTCAAGGTTTAAGCGGCTTGCGCGGCGAAAAGAAGGTGGTCTGATCGGACACCGTGACGGCGCCCGCGTCAGACACCCACCGCGCGATCGAGGCCGTGTTTCGCATCGAATCACCGCGCCTGATCGCGGGGCTGGCGCGCATCGTGCGCGACGTCGGCGCGGCCGAGGAGCTGGCGCAGGAAGCGCTGGTCGCCGCGCTCGAGCGCTGGCCCGAGACGGGCGTGCCCGACAACCCCGGCGCCTGGCTGATGGCCACGGCGAAGAACCGCGCCATCGACGAGCTCCGCCGCGGCAAGCGCCTCGAACGCAAGCACGAAGAGCTGGGCCGCGACATGGATGACGAACGCGACGACGCCGCGGCGGCCGTCGAGGACGCCATCGACGACGACATCGGCGACGACCTGCTGCGCCTCGTCTTCACGTCCTGTCACCCGGTCCTGCCGACCGAGGCGCGCGTCGCGCTGACGCTGCGCCTGCTGGGCGGCCTGACGACGCCGGAGATCGCCCGCGCGTTCCTGGTGCCCGAACCGACGATCGCCCAGCGCATCGTCCGCGCCAAGCGCGCGCTGGCCGATGCGCACGTGCCGTTCGAGGTCCCGCGCGGCGACGAGCTGGCCCCTCGCCTGGCCTCGGTGCTGGAGGTGATCTACCTCGTCTTCAACGAAGGCTATGCCGCCACCGCCGGCGACGACTGGATGCGCCCGGGGCTGTGCGGGGACGCGCTCCGCCTCGGACGCATCCTGGCCGAGCTGGCGCCGCGCGAGCCGGAGGTGCACGGGCTGGTCGCCCTGATGGAGATCCAGGCGTCGCGCGAACGCGCGCGGCGCGGCCCGACCGGCGAGCCGATCCTGCTGCTCGACCAGGATCGCGCGCGCTGGGATCATCTTTTGATCCGGCGCGGGCGGGCCGCGCTGGAACGCGCGGAGGCGCTGGGCGCCGCGCCCGGCCCGTACGTGCTGCAGGCCGCGATCGCCGCCTGCCACGCGCGGGCCCGCACCGCCGCCGAGACCGACTGGGCGCGCATCGTCGGCCTCTACGGGGCGCTCGCGGCGCTGACGCCGTCGCCGATCGTCGAGCTGAATCGCGCGGTGGCGCTGGCGATGCACATGGGCCCGGCGGCGGGCCTGGCGATCGTCGATGCGCTGCGATCGGAACCGGCGCTCGCCCGCTACCACCTGCTGCCCAGCGTGCGCGGCGATCTCCTGATGAAGCTGGGCCGATTCGACGAGGCGCGCGCCGAGCTGGAGCGCGCGGCGTCCATGACCCAGAACGCCCGCGAGCGCGCCCTGCTCCTCGAGCGCGCCGCATCCTGCGCCAATCGCGATTCGTAGAGGGGGCCTCTACGTTCTGCAGAAAATCGCGGCCAGCCCGGGAAATGCCGTGCGATCCGCGCAGATAGGCGCTGGCACGTCGGCTGCAATTCGGCTCCTGCGAAAGGAGCTGATTCAAATGTCCACCCGAGTCCGTTTCACGAAGATCCTGGTCGCGGTCGCCTTGACCGCATCCGCCGCCGCCTGCAACGACGTCACGCCGCCCGCCGCCAAACCGGCGCCGGTCGTGACGACGGAGCCGCCGAAGGTGATCGAAAAGACGCCGACGCCGACCGAAATGCCGGCGCCGGTGACGCCGCCGCCCACGGTGGCGACCGACACCGGCAAAACGCCCATCACCGTCGAAAACGACGACGACGGGCCTCACCCGGTCGACGCGCTGGCCGCTGCGCGCAAGCTGCTGGACGACAAGGAGTACGACAAGGCGCTGAAGCTGGCGAACATCTCGGTCAAGCGCATGCCGAAGCGCTCCGGCGCGTGGAACACGCTCGGCCGCGTGCAGTTGCAGATGGGCAAGCGCAAGGACGCGATCGCGTCGTTCGAGAAGGCCGTCGACCTGAACCCGAAGAACTCGTACGCCCGCAACAACCTCGGGTTGGCGCTGATCTACGACAAGCGCTTCGAGGAAGCGGCGGACGCGCTCGAGCAGGCCGTCGAGCTGGAGCCCGTCGAGGCGTACATGTGGAACAACCTGGGGATGGCGTACGAGCAGCTCGATCGCCTCGACGACGCGCGCGTCGCCTACGGCAACGCGGTCGAGATGGAGAGCGATCTCGCCCGCGACAGCCTGGACCGCCTCAAGGGCGTCAAGTCGGTGATCAAGACCGCCAAGGTCGACACCGACAGCAAGGACGGGACGATCCCGCCGACCACGACCGTCCGTGAATAGCTGACGCACGATTGGGTAGGAGGAGGGACGCCCGGCGCGACAGGATCGCGCCGGGCGTCTCGTTTTTCCGGGAGAGATCGCTACAATCGCGCGCCATGCCAACTGTCACCCTCAGCCACAACCGCTACTTCGACGATCAGGTTCAGAGCATCGGCTTCGAACGCAACGGCCGCCGCGCCACGGTCGGCGTCATCGCGCCCGGCTCGTTCCACTTCGGCACGCAGGCGCCCGAACGGATGACGATCATCAGCGGCGAGCTGGCGGTCAAACCGGACGGCGGCGACTGGGCGCACTACCCGGCCGGCACCGCCTTCGAGATCGCCGGCCGCAGCGGCTTCGACGTGTGCGCGACCGAGCCGTGCGCGTACCTCTGCGAATTCCTCTAGGGCGTGCCGGAGGGCGTGCCGGCGCGCGCGCCCGTGCTACCGTGAACGGACCATGCCGGCCGAGCAGCAACTGTGGGAGGGCAAACCGTCGCTCAAGGTCCTGACCGGCGATCTCGTCTGGACGCTGCTGTTCACGCTGGTGCTGTCGCTGGGGGTCGGGATGTTGTTCGCGCCGGCGCTCGCGGTCGTCGCGAAGATGTCGGAGGCGAGCGCGCGCGCGGTCGCGTTGAACGCGCCGGGGCTGCGCTTCGCGGCGATCCTGTTCGTCGTCGTGGTGGCGGGGCAGCGCATGGTGCGCCTCGGATGGCGGGCGCTCGTGCTGCGTGGCAAGAGCTACCGGCTTTCGAACCAGCGACTGCTCGTCGAGAGCGGCGTGTTCTCGCGGACCATCGACGAGATCGACCTGCGCACGGTCGACGACATCACGTTTCACCAGCGATTCTTCGAGCGGATGCTGGGACTGGCGCGGATCGGGATCATCGCGTCCGAACCCGGGCGCGACGGCGGTGGTGGCGGTCTGGCCGTTCGGCCGCGAACCGTGGTCGAGCTGGTCGGCATCGCCGATCCGCGCGCCATCCGGGAGCAGATCCGCAACGCCGCCTACGAGGCGAGCGGCAAGCAAGTCTTCATGCGGCCGGCCTGACGGCGTCGGCAAACGTTTGCCGGCCTTCCCGACGTGAGCCAGAACACCGCGGCATGGACACCTCCCCCACTGGGTGAGGTTCATCGTCAAAAGTGTCGGGTTGGCGGCTTTGCTGGTGGCAGCTTGCCAGGGCCCTGACGAGCTCTTCCGCGGTCAGCTCGATGGCGGCGGCTTCGACGTGCCGACGATCGGCCGGGGCGGAACCACGGGCGGCGGCGGCAGCGGCCCCGGCGCGGGCGGGATGCCGACCGGCCTGGGCGGGAACGGTCCCGGATCGGGCGGCAGCGTCGGCGCGGCGGGCTC
>DATFXS010000177.1:0-6227 GCA_035315605.1 Polyangia bacterium | reverse complement strand
ACCCGCGGCTTCGCTCCGCCTTGAACGCCTGGCTTCCAAAGCAGAAGGGCTACGCTTTGAACGCTGCACCTGCCACTCAAAGCTGATGCGCGCAAGGTGTAGCGAAACGTTGGGTTGAGAAGGACGTGGGCTGTGTGTGCCCCTCCGCGCGCAGTTCCGCAGCGGTCTGCTGAGTCTGCCTAGGAGATCCGGGATTGACCCGCGAGGACTGTTTGAGCACGGAGGGGCACACACAGACCGCGGCCCCCTCAACCCAAAGCCGAGCGGAGCCCGACGGGAGCAGCGGCTACGTCTCGACGATGTGGGCGCCGCGGGCGGGGCGGGAGACGAACCAGGTGAGGGCGCGATCGTGCCGGCGCTGGTACTCGTGCGCCAGGCGCTCGCCGATGTCGGCGACGCGGTCGGCGGCCGCTAGCGTGACGGTGCAGCCGCCGAATCCGCCGCCGGTCATGCGCGCGCCGTACACGCCGCCCGCCTCGCCGATGTCGCCCGCGATCTCGACCAGCGTGTCGAGCTCGGGCGAGCTGACCTCGTAGTCGTCGCGGAGCGAACGATGGCTCTCGTACATCAGCGCGCCGGCCGCGCGCCAGTCGCCGCCGGCCAGCGCGTCCGCCGCCGCGCGCGTGCGCGCGTTCTCGGTCACGACGTGCCGCGCGCGCCGGTGCAGCACCGGCCCCAGCGCCTGCTCGGCGGCGGCCACCATCGCGGGCGTCGCGCGACCCAGCTCGGCGACGCCGAGCACGCGCGCCGCCTCGACCGAAGCCGACATACGCACCGCGTAGGCGCCGTCGCCCAGCGCGTGTCGGACGTTGCTGTTGGCGATCAGCAGCGACACCGACGGATCCGCGAACGGCACCAGGTGGGTCTGCTGCGATCGGCAGTCGATCAGCAGCGCGCCCCGCTCGTCGCCCAGCACGGAGATCAGCTGGTCCATGATGCCGCACGGCACCAGCGCGTAGTCATGCTCCGCCTGCCGGCAGAGGCGCGCCTTCTCAGTGAGCTCGAGGGTCGTTCCGGTCGCCGCCTCCAGCAGCGTTGCCGTCGCCACCTCGAAGGCCGCGCTGCTCGACAGGCCGCCCCCCAGCGGAACGTCGGAGATCGCCAGAGCGTCCAGCGCCGGCGGAACCAGGCCGCGCGCGCCGAAGCCGGCGACCACGCCGCGGGCGTAGTTGGCCCAGCGCGGCTCGCCGGGCGCGGGCGTGGCAGCGAGCGGGATGTCCACCGATTGGCCCACCGCGGCACTGAGCAGGCGGAGGCGCAGGCCGTCGTCCGCGGGCGCCGGGGCCGCCGCGATCACCGTGTAGCGGTCGATGGCCATGGGCAGGACCAGGCCCCCGCTGTAGTCGGTGTGCTCGCCAATGATGTTTACGCGGCCGGGCGCCGCCACCACCCAGCGGGGCGGCCGCCCGAATTTGGCTGTGAATTCCGAGGCCGCGGTACGCGCCAGCACGTCGTACCCGAATACCACGAAATTACAGCCGAAAGGGCCCTGTTAACTTACTTTTCGAACATCTGGTCGACGGGAATTACGCTGATGGCGTCCTTCTCGATCGGCAGGACGAAGCGCTTGATCAGGTCGTCCTCGGCCACGACGTCGGGCGGCGTCCCCGCGGTGTCGTAGGTGATGCCGGTCGGCGCGCCGCTCGCCAGGGTGTCCGCGACCGCCTGCGCCTTGTCGGCGACGATGGCGATGGTCAGGCCGCTCAAGCCCAGGTGCTTGCGAACGGCGCGATCGACGTCGGCCTTCTTCATCTTGGCCAGCCGATCCTGCAGCTCCTTGATGATGTCCTTGCCGGTGATGACCGCGTCGATCGCGAAGCCGAGGCGGCGGGTGGCGTCCTGCGCCCACAAGCTCGAGTAGTTCATCAGGAAGGTGCGCGTCGCCTCGAAGCCCTCCTGGGGAATTCCGTCGCGGATCAGCTTGTCGGTCTCGAACAGCGCAGCCCGCAGCGCAAACAGGGCGTTGTGCGGCGGGACAGGGCGCAACCAGATCTCGAAATGCTGCTGGCGGCGCGGAATGTTGGGCAGCGGAAACGTCGTGTAGCTGTCCTGGATGAAGTTCTCGATGTACGCGTAGTCGCCGTAGTTGAGGCCGCGGGTTTCGCGCAGGCGGATCATCAGCACCCCGTTGAAGGTGCGGTGCTCGCCCAGGTAGGACCGCGCCACCGTCAGCGGGTAGAAGTCGGCGTCCTTGCGGGTGACGTCGATGGGACGACCGATCGAGACCGCGTCGGCGCGCGCGTCCTTCTCGACGATGATCACCTGGTTGCGCTTGGGGACCACCACGGGCGGCAGCTTGGGCAGCGGCGGCGCCTTGGCGGGCAGCGCCGCGAACCGCTTGGCGAACGCCTCGGCGAAGCCGTCGGGATAGCCGCCCGCGACGCCGACGATCAGGCGGTCGCGCGTGAAGTGCGACGTGTAAAGTTTCTTCACGTCGTCGAGGCTGGTCGCATTCAGGCCCGCCATCGTCCCCTGCGAGGGCGTCGCGTAGGGGTGGCCGCGGAACAGCACCGTCGCCATCGCCTGCTTCCCCAGATCTTCGTCGGCGTTCCCGCGCAGCGTCTTGGTGACGAAGTCCAGCGCGTTTTGGCGGTTGTGCGCGAAGTCGTCGTCGTCGAAGCGGGGCGCCAGCACCTGGTCGGCGAGCAGATCCGCGAACCGGGTCAGATTGTCGCGGTGAACGGTCCCCTCGAAGACGACCGTCTCCTTGTCGCCGTAGACGTGGATCTGGGCAGCCAGCGGGTAGAGCGCGTCCAGCAACTCGGCGTAGGTGCGCGGCTTGCTGCCGCCCTTGCCCAGCATCGTGGCGGTCAGGTGGGCCAGCCCCTGCTTGCCGGCCGGATCGTCGACGGAGCCGACCTGGAAGACCAGGCGCAGCGCGACCAGCGGGTTGGCGGGCGAGGGGAGGAAGACCGTGCGAATCCCCGCCACGCTGGATTTGCCCGACTTGCCCTTGCCTGCATTCGCCGACTTGGCGGGAGCGGCGATCGCGGCGCCCACCGCGAACAGCACGGTCGACATCACCATCAGGATCGTTTTCATGGTTTGTCCGCCTTCATGGTGACGACCGTCCGATTCGTCGCCGTGAAGATTGTCCCGGCCACGCGCTTGACGTCGGCGCTCGTCACCTTGTCGTAGAGCGCGAAATAGTCGTCGATCGAGCCGAGGTCGCCCGTCAGCGCCAGGAACGACGACGCCGTGTAAGCGGTCTTGTCCGCGGTCGACAGCTGTCCGGCGAAGGCGTACTTGACGTGCGACAGCACGTCCGCCAGCGTCTTCTCGTCGACGCCCTCGCGCGCGATGCGCGCCATCTCCTCGTGGATCGCCTTCTCGACGTAGGCGAGGTCTGCCGGTTTCTTGATCCGCGCCAGCACGGTGAACAGGTTGGGATCGACGTGCGGATCGGCCGAACCCTGCAGCGATTCGACCTTCTGTTCCTTGATCACCAGCCGCTTGTACAGCGGGGCGCGCTCCGCGAACAGCAGCTCGGCCAGCACGTCCAGCGTCGGGACGTCGACGTTCGTGGTCGAGAACGCGGGCGCGTGATAGCCCTCGATCAGCATCGGCAGCGTCGCGCTCTTCCAGCCCAGCGCGGCGCGCTTCTCCTGCTTCTGGGGCGGCTCCACCGGCACCGGCGGCTGCTTGCCGCCGCGCTTCCACTGGCCGTAGTGCTGGTCGACCAGCTTGAAGACCGTGTCGGGGTCGGCGTCGCCCACCACCAGGAGGATGACGTTTTCGGGGCGGTAGTAGCGCTCGAAGAACTGGCGCGAGTAGGCCAGCTCCTTGGGCATGTTCTCGATGTCCTTCACGAAGCCCATCGTCGTGTGCTTGTACGTGTGGGTCGTGTACGCGTTGTCGTAAAGCACCTCGACCATCTTCTCGATCGGGTTCGACGCGTTCTTGTTGTATTCGCCCAGCACCGCGCGCGCCTCCTTCTGGAACTTCGCATCGTCGTACTGCAGGTGCTGGAACCGGTCCGCTTCGATCTCCGCGATCTTGGGGAGCGCCGCCTTGCCGGCGAGGATGTGATAGACGGTCAGATCGTCGGACGTGAAGGCGTTCGAGTCCGCGCCCATCTCCTTGAGGATCGCCGTGTACTTTTCGGGCGTGAAGTTCTGGCTGCCGCGGAACATGAGATGCTCGAAGAAGTGCGCGAAGCCAGACTTGCCCGGTTCGACCTCGTTGCGGCTGCCGGTGCGAACGACCGAGTAGTAGGCGACCAGCCCGGGAGAGTCGAAGCCGACGACGTAGACCTTGAGGCCGTTGGCCAGCGTCTTCTGGTGCACCGGAAACGGGAACGCGCGGCCGCTGGCCGGCCGGGCCGGCGTCGCAGCCGTCGGGGCGGGAGGAGGGGCCGCGGAAGCCCGCGGTGTCAGCACCGCCAGCAGCGGCAGCATCAGCGCTGCCAGCAGCGGCAGCGCGGGCAACATCGAGATCGGCAAGCGCATCGAACCTCCGTTGTCCGTTAGGATGATGGCGGCAGCAACATGACAGAAACCCCCGCTGGTCACAACCGGAACGCCCCCATTTCCGCGGTGACGGGACGTCTCCTCGTCGACGGAAATCTGGTGCGCGGCGCCGTCGTCGTCGACGGTGGGCGGATCGTGGATGTTCGGATCGGGGGGCCCGCCGAGGTCGGCCCGCTGCCGTCCCCACGGCTGGACGCGGAGATCGTCTCGCCCGGCCTCGTCGATCTGCAGGTCAACGGCGCCTTCGGTCTCGAGGTCGGGGGCGACCCGGCGGCGCTGCGCGCCCTGGCGGCCCGCCTGCCGTCGACGGGCGTGACGACGTTCCTGCCGGCCGCCGTCAGCGCGCGCGTGGCCGACTACCGAGCGGTCGCGGCCGCGTTCGTGGCGGCCCGCGGCGCCGCGGGCGCGCGCATGCCGGGCCTGCACCTTGAGGGGCCGTTGCTCGCGCCGGCGCGCGCCGGGGCGCACCGCGGCGACGCCATCGCCGTCGCGGCGGCGACGCTGGACGACGTCCTCGACGAGCTGCTCGCGGCGCGCGTCCTGCGGCTGGTCACCCTCGCGCCCGAGCGCCCGGGCGCGCTGGCGCTGATCGCGCGCCTGCGGGAGGCGGGGGCGATCGTCAGCATCGGCCACACCGACGCGACGTTCGAGCAGGCGGTGGCGGGGATCGACGCGGGCGCGACGCTGGCGACGCATCTTTACAACGCGATGTCGCCGCTGCACCACCGCGCGCCGGGCGCGGTCGGCGCCGTTCTGGCCGACGACCGCATCACCGCCATGGTGATCGCGGACGGAATTCATGCGCATCCGGTGGCGCTGAACGTCGCGTTGCGCGCCAAGGGACCCGAGCGCGTCGCGCTGGTGACCGACGCGATGTCCGCGGCGGGCGCGCCGCCCGGCCGCTACGCGCTGGCGGGCGCGGAGGTGATCTCCGACGGGCAGGCCGCGCGGCTGGCCGACGGCACGCTGGCCGGTTCGACGCTGACGCTGGATCGCGCCGTGCGCATGATGGCGGGCCTCGGCGGCGCGCGCCTCGAGGACGCGCTCGCGATGGCGAGCACCGTCCCGGCGGGCGCGATCGGCCTCGAGGGCGTCGGACGCATCGCCGTCGGCCAGTCCGCCGATCTCGCGCTCTGGTCGTCGGCGATGGAGGTGACCGCGGCGATCGTCGGCGGCGAGCTCGCCTACCAGCGCCCCTCTCCCTAACCCTCTCCCCGCTTCGCGGGGCGAGGGGACCAGATTCTGATCTCCCTCTTACTCCCTCTCCCGCTTGCGGGAGAGGGTGGGGGTGAGGGCCCGTCAGTGAATCCTACTGGCGTGGGGGAGCGCGGCGAGGATTTCCGTCTCGCGCATCGCGAGCGCCTCGATGCGCGCGTCGCTGTCGGTCGCCGGCAACAGCGGACGCGCCAGTTCGACGAAGATCTCGGCGTGCCGTTCCTCGGCGTCGGCGAGCGCCGCATAGAAGTCGGCGAGCTCGCCGTCGCCCGCCCGCGCGAAGCCGCGGGCGAGCAGCCCGAGCCGCTCGTGCGAGCGCGCCTCGATGAACGCCGCGACCAGCAGCGCGTCGAACAGCCGTTCCGGTTCGCGGCCTCGCACCTCGGCCAGCAGCTCCCGCGCGTAGCGATTCGGCGTGTCCGTGCGCGGCGTCCACCCGCGCCGCGCCAGCAGCGCTCCGACCTGGACGACGTGGCTCGTCTCCTCGTGCGCTAGCCGCCCCAGCTTGTCGACCGACGCGCCCCGGTGCGGGTAGCGCCGCAC
>DATFXS010000176.1:0-2400 GCA_035315605.1 Polyangia bacterium | reverse complement strand
CGTGGATCGTTCCGATCCCCGCCTGCGCCTCGGGCATGACGGCCGTCGTCGAGCCGCCGGCGGCGGCGCGGCGGCCCAGCCGCCTGCCCAGGCCGTCGACCCCGCCACCCATCGAAGGCGAGCCCGGCCCGCCGGGCAGCTGCCTGGTCAGCGTGAACTCCGTCCCCTGGTCGGAGGTCTGGATCGACGGCAAGAACACCGGACGTCACACGCCGTTCGTCGGCGTCGACATCGGGTGCGGCGTGCACCGGCTCGAGTTCAAGCGACCGGACCTGCAAATAGCCGAGAGCGAGCGGATCACGGTCGCCCCGGGACGGCCGTTCAAGCACCTGTACACGCTGGGCGAGGCCGACTAGGCCCCGGCCGCGATGAACCCGCTGCTGCTCGCCCACCACCCGCCGAACCGCTACGACCGCTGCATGCGCATCGGCGGCCGCTACGTCTGCCGGCGCTGCGCGGTGCTGTACCCGGTCGCCTTCGCGATCGCCATCGCCTCGCTGGCCGGCGCGCACTGGCCCGCCGCATGGGATCGCACGCTGCTCTACCTGCTGCCGCTGCCGGTCACGCTCGAGTTCATCGTCGAGAGGCTGGGCGGCATCCGCTATCACGCCGGCCGGCAGATGGCGGTGACGTTGCTGGCGGCGCCCGCGCTGGGTCGCGGTTTCGCCCGCTACGTCGTCCACCCGAACGATCGTCTGTTCTGGACGATGGTGTTGCTGTTCGGCGGCAGCTCGCTGCTCGCCCTCATGCTGTCGAGCAGTCGCGCGCCGGATCAGTCCTGATCGTCGATGACGACCGGGATCGGCGCGGACTTGATCTTCGACGTTTCGACGACCAGCAGCGCCCCGCCCGATCGGTAGACCGTCAACCCGACGGCGTTCAGCGCGTCGAGGAACAGGTCGTAAGCCTCCGCGGCCGTGATCGGCTGCGGCGACACGATCGTGACCGTGCGGCTCTGGGCCGGGATCGAGCCCGGGATGATGAACTGCCGGCACGTGATGGCCGAGATCCACGACACAAGGTCGACGAGATCCGTGTTCGGCTTCAGGTTCAGCTTGAGGCGCTTGCCCGGCGGCAAGCGGTGGCACGTGTCACCGTCGCTCGGCTTCGGACGCTCGCCGGCCCGTGGCGCCGACACCGGCGCGCCGATCAGCGCCAGCACGAGCATCGGCGCCACGAGCCTGCTCCCCATTGTCTTGAAAGGTAGCAAGCGCGGGACCAGCGCAAAGGCCGCAACGCCTGCGGCGCTCAGCGGCGCCGCGCTGCGCCGACTGCCAGATTGGCGCGCGCCACGGCGGCACGCTGAGCTTTCGGCAGCGACGGACCTCGTCGCTAGTGGATGCAGCCCAGGTAAACCGGCGCTGTCTTGACGACCAGATCCGGGTAGGCGCTCTTCGCGCGCCGGACGGCGGCCCCGATCGCGCGATCGCGCGGCGCGCCGCTGGCGAGGATCACCATGTAGAGCCCCTCCTCGAACCCTTCGTACGAGCTGGAATGCTCGATGCTCAGGTAGACGCCGTCGTCCCAGCGGCCGCGCGGCACGTAGCAGGGATACTCGCCGAACTCGTTCTTGCAGGCCTCCTCGGAGAACGTCAGGCCGACCTCCCGGTCGGGCGCCAGGTCGCGCAGATCCAGCCGGATCGCCAGCCGCTCGGCGGCCGCGCTGGCCAGGGTGCGCGCCTCCGCGTAGTCGTGCGTCGCCTTGATGATCACGAACGACTTCCGCACCACCTCCGGGTCGTCGGTCCGGGGGACCGAGCTGACCGCGACCAGGGTGGCGAGGATGATACCGGGGAACATCTCTTCATCTCCTTTCGATCTTGAAACCTCAGCGCAGCGCCAAGGTGCCTGCGCGCCACGACGCCGAACCCCAACGCCTGAAGGCGGCCAGCTTGTCGGCGCTCGCCGCCCAGCGCTCGACAACCAGCTTCGCGGTCCCGACGACCTGAAAGCGCCGCGTGACCTGGCTGCCCGCCCGCGCCTCCCGCACGACGAGCAAGCGCCCACCGTCGGGCGAAAAGCCCGCCGCCTCGACGTACCCGACCGTCGTGTCGGGTTCGCTCGTCGCGGGCGTCAGCGTGTCGATCGTCCAGCTTCCATCGTCGGCGCGCCGCGCGACCCAGAGCTCGGTCCACGCCGCCAGCGGCTGGACCGCGACGGTCGCCAGCCGCCCCGACGGCGCCCAGCGCAGCGCGTTCTGCCAGACCAACCCGTACGTGCAGCGCTCGCCGAGCGTGCGGCTCTTGCCGTCGCCTGAGCCCAGGACGATGCGCATGCAGGTCTCACCTTCGCCACGCGGCGCGAACACGACGTCCACCGCCCGCTTGCCGGCGGGTTTGCCGACCGGTTCGGTCGCCCAGCGCGACGCCGCCACGCGGATCGCGACCTCCTCGTACAGCT
>DATFXS010000175.1:0-3433 GCA_035315605.1 Polyangia bacterium | reverse complement strand
CCGCAATGACGAAGATGACACGACGTGATGGTCTCCTCGCCGGATTGTTTGGTGCCGGTACGATCGGCCTGCGCGCGCTCGCGACCGGGCTGCCGACCTGGTACCTGCTGAACCCCTCCCGGGCGACGGCGCAGGATCTTCAGTGCGCCATCAACGCGAAGACCAACCTCCAGTACCTGATCGTCAGCACGTCCAGCAACGGCGATCCGCTGAACTGCAACTGCCCGGGCACGTACGAGGCGACCGGTATCGTCCACCCGACCCAGGCCGAGGTGGAGATGACGACGCTGTCGATCGGCGGCCAGAGCTACGGCGCCGCGCTGCCGTGGGCCGATCCGTCGGTGTCCAACTCGACGGCCGCCAACACCGGCCAGCTCAGCTCGTCGGTGCTGGCGCGTACGTCGTTCTTCCACTACCGCACCGGCACCACCGTCCACGGCGACCAGCCCAAGGTGATGAAGCTGCTCGGCGACACCACCGGCGGCGAGATGATCGTCTCCGCCTACGCCAAGCACCTGTCGGCCTGCTTCGGCACGGTGCAGGCGGCGCCGATCGCGCTGGGCGCGCGCGGCAATTCCAGCGAGCTGGTCAGCTTCGGCGGCCGGATGCTGCCGTCGATCTCGCCGACGCAGCTCAAGCAGCTGCTGACCGGCGCGCGCGGCGATGTACTGACGCAGAAGGGGGCGCTGCGCGATCTGCGCGACCAGTCGCTGACCATGCTCAACGACCTGGCCAAGCAGACGGCGAACCCGGTGCAGAAGGACTTCCTCGACAGGCTGGCGCTCGGTCAGACCCAGGTGCGTCAGCTCGCCGACACGCTCGCGGACACGCTGAACATGATCTCGAGCGACAACGTCCAGGGCCAGGCCCAGGCGGCGGCGGCGCTGATCGCCGCCAACGTCACGCCGGTCGTCACGGTTCACATCTCTTTCGGCGGCGACAACCACACCGACAACAGCCTGCAGGCCGAGGCGGACCAGCACGTCAGCGGCATCCAGGGGATCCAGCAGATCATGACCGCGCTCGCCAACACCAAGGACGCGAGCGGCAACGCGCTGACCGACCGGGTGACGTTCGCGACCATGAACGTGTTCGGGCGCAACCTGAACAACATCTCCAAGCTGCCCGCGCCCGGCACGGGGACGCCGTCCGGCCGCGATCACTTCGGCAATCACAACGTCATGGTGATCATCGGCAAGAACGTGAAGTCGAGCGTCATCGGCGGCGTCACGACCGACAGCAAGGGGACGTACATCGCGGCTGGGATCAACTCGACGACCGGCGCGGCGGCGGCGACCGGCGGCGACATCTCCGCGACCGATACCCAGACAGCGGCGGCGCGCACGCTCGGCGCAGCGCTCGGGATCCCCGACACCGTCGCGGCGAACGACTACATCGCCGCCGCCGGCGGCAAGGTCGTCCCCGCCGCCCTCGCGAACCTGCCCACCAGCTGACCTCGATCGGCTTGCCCACATTGTGAGGCAGGTCGCCACATGGCGCGCGTGCGTGATCGCAATAACGCCCCACTTTGGCCATCGGGTCGCACAGCGACACACGCGTAACATATCTTAATCACTACAGAAAGAATCTACGCAGTGCGCTACATGAGTGGCATACGCACTGCATTCCCCGCGACCCGCGATTGGCCACTTCGGTCAGCCGCGTCAACCCAAAATCAGGAGTCACCCATGACGCTCGTTCGTTCGATCTTCCTCGCTCTCGCCGTGATGCTCCCGACCGCCTGGACGGTTGCCCGCGCTGCTGACGCCCCCGCTGGCGAGGCCGGTGGCGATGCCAAGAAGGAGAAGAAGGCCAAGAAGGGCAAGAAGGCCGAGGGTGGTGAGGAGAAGAAGGCGGACGACAAGGCCGCCAAGTAATTCCGTACGTTGTGGCGAGGCCTTTCGGGGTCTCGCCGCAGCGGACAAATTGCAAAAAAGACCCCCGGTTCAGCGAGAGCGAGCCGGGGGTTTTTTTTATGCCCTGACGCCCTTACTTGTTGGGCGCGGTCAGGATCGCGATCTTCGCGGCGCCGGCCTTCTTGGCGACCGACATGATGTCGACCGCTGACCCGAGAAGGACGTTCTTGTCGCCCCGGATCAGCAGCGTCTCCGAGCCGACCTCGGTCAGCGCCTTCCGGATCTCGGCCTCCAGGTTCCCGGGCTCGAGCTTTCGCGATCCCAGGTAGAGCTCGTTGCTGCGGGTCACCGTCAGCACCGGATCGCTGCGGCGCTGCGACACCGGTCCGGCCGCGTTCGCCTTGGGAAGAACGACCTTCATCCCGGCGCGCGACGCGACCTCCGATTCCACGAGGGCGGTCGAGGTCACCATGAAGATGATCAGCAGCACCAGGAACACGTCGGTCAGCGGGGTGATGTTGATCTCCGCGACCACGTTGTCGGCCGCCACCTCCCCTTCTTCGCTGGCGGCGCTTCCGTCGTCGAGCTGGACGTTGATTCCCACGGCGCGCTCAGGCCTCCGGGGTCGTGGCCGGTTCGGCCGCCGCCACAGTGGCGACGACCGCCGCCGGCTTGCGCTTCACGCCCTGGCCCAGCGCGGTCAGGAATTCCTCGGCGAAGAGCCGGTAGTGCATCGCGATGACGCCGATGCGCGCGACGAAGTAGTTGTAGGCGATGACCGCGTAGATCGCGACCAGCAGGCCGGCCGCGGTGGCGACCAGCGCGGCCGCGATGCCCTGCGACACGACCTTGAACCCGCCCGTCCCGGCGACCGACATCGACTGGAAGGCCTTCAGGATGCCGACGACGGTCCCGAACAGGCCGACGAACGGCGCCGATGATCCGACCGTGCCGAGCGCCCACAGATACCGCTTGAGCGACAGGACGGTCGCGTTCCGCTGCGACGTGACGGCCTCGGTGGTCTTCTCGGGCGTGCGCCCGTAGACCGTCAGGCCGCGTTCGAACACGTCGGCGATCGGCACCTGCGACATCTCGCACAGCGCGGTCGCCTTGGCGATGTCGCCGCGTTCCAGCGCGTCGATCACGCGGTTCTTGAACGCCTCCGACTTCGGAATGACGTTCCACAGCGCGTAAAGCCGCTCGCAGATGACCGCCAGGCCGGCCAGCGACCAGGCGAGCAACAGCGACAGGATCAACCACTCGTCGCGGACCAGATTCCGCATCATCTCCCAGGACATGAGGAAAGAAGTGTAGCCTGGAACCGCGAAGGGTGCCCGCGTGCGCGCTCAATTCCGGGGCCGCATGTAGAATCCGGGACTCGATGACAGCAGCGCCTGTCGATCCGCCTCGCCCCGCCGCCACCGACGGACGGTTCCGGTTCGTGCGCGCCCTGGTCGCGGTCGAGGTGTTGCTGACCGCGGTCGAGGTGGTGCTGGTCGTCGGGCCGATGCTCGCGCTGGCGGCGATCTCGTTGCACGAGGCGGGCGACGCGCACCGGGTGGCGGCCATCGTCGGCG
>DATFXS010000174.1:0-2827 GCA_035315605.1 Polyangia bacterium | reverse complement strand
TCGCGGTGCATGAACACCGCCAGGTTGAGACTGCGATTGCGCAGCATCGGGAACGGGTGCCCGGGGTCGACCGCCAGTGGCGTCAGAACCGGCCAGACCTCGCGCGCGAAGTAGGCCGACAGGTGGGCGCGCTGCTCGGGCGACAGATCCCCGGCGCCGAGGCGGCGGATGCCGGCCTGGGCGATGCCGGGCTCGATGTCGTTGCGCCAGGCGCTGTAGAGGTCGGCCAGCATCGCGTGGACACGCGTGCTGATGGCCGCCAGCTGCTCGGCCGGCGTCAGACCGTCGGGCGGCGTCTCCACGACGTTGCCCGAGAGCTGCTGCTTGAGGCCCGCGACGCGGACCATGAAGAACTCGTCGAGGTTCGATGCGACGATGGAGGCGAACTTCAGCCGCTCGCCGAGCGGAACGGTCGGGTCACGCCCTTCCTCCAGGACGCGTTCGTTGAACCCGAGCCACGACAGCTCGCGGTTGATGAACAGCTTCGCGGCCGCCGGGTCGTTGACCACCGGCGGCTTGCCGACGACGGGCTTTCGAGCGCGGCGCGCCACGGGCGGGGAGTCTAGCGCAAGCAGCTGTTACGCGCGTGTAACAAGGCCGGGATCCTGGAAACCCCGGTCAGTGCGCGTCGGAGAGGAAGCCGGCGCGGCGCTCCGGCCCCTGGAAGCCGACCTGGACGGCCCGGCGATCGCGCCGGTGGCCGTGGGCACGCAGGCGGGCGCCCTTCAGGATCTCCTCGACGAGATCCTCGAATGACAGGCCCGCGCTGTGGGCGATCTTGGGGAGGAGGCTGGTCGGCGTCATTCCCGGCAGCGTGTTGACCTCGAGGATCACCTCGTTGCCGCGCTCACTGACGACCAGGTCGACGCGGGTCGCCCCCTCGCAGCCGAGCGCCTCGTGCGCCAGCGTGGCGAGCCGCAGCACGGACCGGTAGCGCTCGGGTGACAGCCGCGCCGGCAAGTGATAGTCGGTCCGGCCGCCGGCGTACTTGTTGTGGAAGTCGTAGAAGCCGCGCTTGGGGACGATCTCGACCGCGCCGACGGGCTTGCCGTCCAGCACCGCCACCGAGATCTCCTTGCCGTCCACGAACCGTTCCACCAGCACGTCGTCGTCGAAGCGCAGCGCGTCCTCGACCGCCAGCTCCAGCTCCAGCTCGTCGCGCGCGACGCGCGTCCCGAACGAGGATCCCTCGCCGCACGGCTTGACGACGACCGGGAAGCCGAACGCGCCGTGAAGCTCGAACAGGTCCTCGCCGCTGTCCGCCTCGATGAGGTAGCCCGGGGCGGTGGGCAGGTTGGCCAGGCGAAAGACCTCCTTGGCCTTCGCCTTGTTCATCGCCAGCGCCGACGCCAGCACGCCCGAGCCCGTGTAGGGGATTCCGAGCAGCTCCAGCATTCCCTGGACGCAGCCGTCCTCGCCGTAGCGGCCGTGCAGCGCCAGGAATGCGACGTCGATGCGCGCCTGTCGCAGCACCAGGTCCACGTCCCGGTCGACGAACAGCGGCCATGCGTCGTGGCCCCGGTCGGTCAGTGCCGCCAGGATGGCCTCGCCTGACCGGAGCGACACGTCCCGCTCCGCCGATAGGCCGCCCATCAGGACACCGATTTTGCGCTGACCCGTCATCCTTCCACGGGTAACCGGGACCAGGTAGCCCGTCAAAAAAATTACCCGTCGAGTACGCGGACGGGATTGGGCAAATGGGCGCAGATCTGTGGTAAAGACGGGCGCCATGACTTTTCTGGAGGCGGCCCTCGAGATCCTTCGCCATGAAGGCCGGCCGCTGCATTACAAGGAGCTGACCGAGCGCGCCCTCGGGAAGAAGCTGCTGACGTTCGTCGGGCGGACGCCCGAGGTGACGATGCAGACCCAGCTGACCGCGGCGGTCAAGAAGGCGCCGGGCAACCCGTTCGTCCGCACCAAACCGGGGATGTTCGGCCTGTTGCGGTACCCGGAGGTGAGCGCGGAGGAGCGCGCTGCGTACGCCAAGGCTGACGCGGCGGCTTCGGGCGCCAACGGATCGTCTGGGCCGGACGAGCGCGAAGGACGGGGACGCGACCGAGATGGGCGGGACGGCGGCGGCGGGCGCGACGATTCGCGTCGGCGCGGGCGCCGGCGGCGGGGACGCGGACGCGGCGCGAGCGACGAAGGCCCGTCCGAGCGGCGCGGGACCCCGGCCCCGGCCCCGGCGGCGGCGGCGGCGGCGGGCGGGGGCGGAGGCGGCTCCGGCGCCAGCATGGCGGGCGGGGCGGAAGAGATTGATGGTGAAGCGGACGAGCCGCAGCACGCGGGGCTTTCGCCCGAGGCGCGCGCCGCCGCACTGGCTGAAACCGGGGTTCTCGAAGCCGACGGCGACGAGACGACCGGCGACGAGGATGACGAGGAGGACGGAACGTCCATGGAAGACGACGAAATCTCGGCTGCCGGTGAAGCAGGCGACGAAGTCGACGGCGATGACGAGGGCGAGGGCGAGGGCGACGATGAGGGCCCGGCTGCCGGCGACGAGGCGGCGGCCGGCGCCGAAGGTGCCCCGGGCGGCGCGCCCGGAAGCGACGAGCAGCGCGGACGCCGGCGACGGCGCCGGCGGCGGCGCGGGGGACGCGGGGGCGAGGGTGGGGGAGCGTTTGGCGAGGGTCCGCGGCCCGGCGCGCCGGGCGGCGAAGGGATGTCGGCGCGGCCCGCGGAGGCCGCGCGTTACAGCGAAGCGGGTACGGGTGAGGGCGGCGTGGGCGCGGAGCCGGGCACGCCGGTCCCCGTCATGGACGAAGGTCAGGCGGGCGCGGCGGGCGGCGCCGGCGAGGGGCAGGGTCCCCGCCGGATCATGACGCCG
>DATFXS010000173.1:0-3234 GCA_035315605.1 Polyangia bacterium | reverse complement strand
CACCGATGCCGACACGCGCGACTCACATCATCGGTTTTTCTCGAGCGCTCGGCCTGGCCCTGGCCCTGGCGGCGTTCGTCCCCGCGCGCGCGATGGCGCAGGCAGCGCCGGCTCCGGCGCGCACGCCGCCGGCCCCGCCGGCCGCCGCCGCGCCCGCCGCCCAACCGGCCGCCGAGGCGGCGCCCAAGGTGAAGGTGGAACGCGGCGCGGGTGGAAAGAAAGTCTACCGGATCACAGAGGAATTCAAGATCGAGGGTAAAATCCAGAAGCCCGAAGCTTTCTTTTTCTATCAGAAGTCCACTATCAACTACGACTGGCAGGAGCTGAAGCAGGACTTCATCCCCAAGATCCTCGACAGCGTCTCCCACTCCCCGTTCTGACTAAGATGAAACCCTCAAAGGGTTCCAAACCTCCCGCGACGGGGCCCGTCGAGCAAAGCTCGCCGGTCCCCACACGATAGCGATCCAAAGGACCCCATGGCGAACCAGGCAGTAGCTCGTCAACTCCCTTCCGGCGCGGCGTCTCCGAAGATGAAGATCCTGCGCATCGGCATCATCCAGGGCGGGCGCATCGTCGAGGAGCGGCTGGTGCGCAAGCGTGAGGACATCACCATCGGTCAGTCGGCGAAGAACATGTTCGTCGTACTGTCGGACGCGCTGCCGCGCAACTGGCTGCTGTTCCGGGTGACCGGCAGCGGCTACGAGGCGCACTTCTCCGACGGGATGGACGCCCGCATCGCGGTCGGCAACGACATCATCTCGCTGTCGCAGCTGAAGCAGACGGGAAAGATCCAGAAGCACGGCCTGTCCTGGGTGCTGCCGCTGGACGAGCGCGCGCGCGGGAAGATCACGCTCGCCGACATGACGATCCTGTTCCAGTTCGTCACGCCGCCGCCGCCCCAGCCGCGGCCGCAGCTGCCAGCGTCGGTCCGCGGGTCGGCGCTTTCGGGCGTGGACTGGTTCTTCACGACCATCGCGGCTCTCTCGTTCCTGTTCCACCTCATCTTCGTGATCTACCTGCGCAACGTCGACTGGCCGCGCAAGCCCGACATCGAGGCGGTCCCCGATCGCTTCGTGCAGATGGTCGTGAAGAAGGAAGAGAAGAAGCCCGAGCCGAAGAAGGAAGAGGTCGCGAAGACCGAGGAGCCGAAGAAGGAAGAGAAGGCCAAGGGCGAGGAGAAGAAGCCCAAGAAGGAGCTCACCGAGGAAGAGAAGCAGAAGCTGGCCGAGGCGAAGGCGAAGGCCGACGCCGAGCGCCGCGCGCGGCTCGCCGAGCAGGTGAAGTCGACCGGCCTCCTCAAGCTGCTCGGCGCCAAGTCCGAGGCCGGCGGCTCGATCGCGGACGTGCTCGGCAAGGGCGACGTCGATCGCGATCAGGAGAAGGCGTTCCAGGGCGTCGGCGGCGTCGGCGTCGCCAGCGCCGATTCGCTCCGCGGCATCAAGTCGGGCGGCTCGGGTTCCGGGCGCGTCGCTGACGCCAGCAGCCTGCGCGGCGGCGCGGGAATCGCGGGCGGCGGCACCGGCCAGGGCTCGGGTGAGCGGACGGTGAAGGGCGCGATCAAGACCGAGGCGCCCGCCGTCGACGGCGAGCTGGATCCGAACATGGTCGCCAAGGAGGTGCGGACGCGCCTCGGCGCCATCAAGGCCTGCTACGAGCGCGCCCTGAAGCGCAACCCGAACCTCTCGGGCAAGGTGGTCATCCACTGGACGATCACCCAGGCGGGCACGGTTTCTGGCGTCGATGTCGAGCAGGACACGCTCGGCGACGCCGAGGTCGCCAGCTGCATCAAGTCGCTGATCGCGCGCTGGCGCTTCCCGGCGCCGTCCGGCGGGTCGGTCGACGTCTCGTTCCCGTTCGTGTTCCAAGCATCCCAGTAGTCCGATTCCGGGGTGGGTCGGTAATGGCTATCGATAAAAGGTGAGGGTGGCGGACACAAACGGTCGAAATCGCTGCTCTAAGCACAGCCGTGGTGTTGACACGTTAGGGGGGCATGAATATAATCCCTGCCGAGTTTATAAGTAGCTGATTTCTTTATACTTATTTCCACATTTAGGTTTCGAGAAAAGCGCGCGGATCAAGGTGAAAGGAATGGCGCCGTGGTGAATGCGAAGGTCCTGCTGACAACAATGTTCGTCGCGAGCACCGTGTTCGCGCAGGGACCCGCGCCGGCGCCGATCGCGCCCCCGTCGGCCGGTGGCGCCGCGCCGGGTGCGGCCGACGTCTCGGTCAAACAGCGTCCGACGCTGACGTCCGAGGAGATGATCAACCAATCGCGCGACTACGCGAAGAGCATGAACGACACGCTCAAGCGGATCCAGACGCTGCAGGATCAGGCGAAGCGCGAGAAGGACATCATCCGGCTCAACTGCGTGACCGACAAGGTCGTGCAGGTGCGCGTCAACATCAGCATCGCCGAGCAGTCAATGGCCGCTCTTCAGGAGGCCGTGACGCGCAACGATGAAGGTGAACGCACGCACGAGTTCACGCGCCTCACGATCGTCAATCAGAAGGTTCTGGTGCTCGGCGCCGAGGCAGAGAACTGCATCGGCGAGGACCTCTCCTTCGTCGGCGCGACGAAGGTCGACATCGAGATCGATCCCAACATTCCCACGTACGACCCCACGCAACCGCCGGCCCCCGGCGTCGACATCGAACGACCCGGAGAGGCCAGCCGTATGCTCTGAGCGTCGGCGCCGCTAACCCACCCAGCCGCCCAACCCAGAGTCTGCGCGAATGCCTGCCTACATGAACCGACGCCTCGCACTTTGCATTGCCTTGGCCGCGACAGCGATCGCGCGGGGCGCCTCCGCCCAGGTCAGCGCCGGTCAGGGCGAGGTCACCATCGGCTACCAAGGGCTGCCCTACAAATCGACCGGCGAGAGCAACACCGGCGTCCAGGTCAGCGAGGGCGTCCTCCTGCACGTCGGCGCCGGCGTCGAAGCGGGCTATGACTCGAACGTCTTCTACTCGGAGTCAGGGTCGGAGGTCGCATCGCCCCTGCTCCGGATCGGCCTGTTCGGCGACATGTCGAACGCGACGCGCACGGGCGCCGTGGGACAGCTGCTGTTCGACGTGCGCGCCGGCGTGGTGTACCGGCGTTACCAGTCGGACAACGTGAACGTCCAGAACTTCAGCAACGCGTGGATGCCGACCGCGGGGCTCGGCCTCAGCACGGGCGGCGGCCAGTTCGGGTTCGGCTTCGCGGACACGTTCGCGCGCCTGGAAGATCCGCCG
>DATFXS010000172.1:0-2453 GCA_035315605.1 Polyangia bacterium | reverse complement strand
GGCGGAAGGCCGCGAACTGCGGCGCGCGCCAGCCGCTGCGCTGCAGCCACCCCGCGGGGTCGCGCACCGCCGCGACGTCGCCGGGGACGTCGGACATGCCGAATCGCGTCGCCAGCGCGGGATCGTCGTAGCGGGCGTACGTGTCGTGCAGGACCAGCGCGGGCACGATGGCGACGTGCGTGGCGGCGAGGGCACGGGCCGTCCGCTCCACCGTCGCCGAGTCGAGCCCTCCCCAGCTGGCCTCCTCCAGCGTGAGACCGGGGAAGAAGAGATCGTGAGCCCGGACGAAGGGGGCGGGATCCATCGCCGAGGCGACGACGCCCGACAGATCTTCCAGCGACGCGACGCCGGCGCGCGCGGCGGAGAGGGCGTCGAGCTTGCCGACGCGCGCCGCGACGCGCAACCGCAGCGTCGACGCTTCGTCGATGATGGCGTGTAGCAACTCCGGCGTGATCTTCGTATACACCATCACGAAATCCGCTCCGGCGACGGCGCGTTGATCCACCTCGTGTCGAGCTTCCTCGTCCCCAGAAACCGCGTCGGCGCCGGGGAGCGTGGGGCCGAGCCCGTCGATCGCCGCCCCCGCCGTGTACACGCGCGGCCCGATGATGGATCCGAGATCGACGTCCTTCTTGAGCGTAAACCCTGAATCCGCAGCCGAATGCACGTCGCGCACCGACGTGATGCCCCACGCGACATAGCGCGGCAGCGCCCACCGCTCCACCTGCGCGTCGGCATCGATCAGACCGGGGATGATCGTCTTGCCCAACAGATTGATGCGCTCGGCGCCCCGCGGCACCTTGATCTCATTCACCCGGGCGACCGCCTTGATCGCCCCATCCTTAACGAGGATCAGCGCGTCGGTTCTGGGCGCGCCGCCCGACCCGTCGATCAGCGTCGCGCCTTCCAGCGCGATCATCCCTTTCCCGGGGGACGTGCACGCCGCAGCCAGCGCCAGGGCGCCGAGCTGCGCGGCGGTCCTCCAGCGACTCACGGCTTGGAATCCGCCGAGGTGTGGTCGTGGAGGATCAGCCAGCGCGCGCCGCGCTTCTGCAGAATGAGCGTGAACGGCCCGCTGGCCGTGAGGCAATCGCCGCGGTGCAGCGCGAACCGGGCGGTGACGAACGCCAGATCCATGGTGAGCGCTCGCACCCGCACTTCGTCGAAGGACAGCGAGTCGCGGGATTTACCGGGGGCGAAGTACGTCGCTTTGTAGTGATCGTAGAGGGGCTGCCAGCCGTACTGCACGTGGCCGCCCGTGACGTAGCTCGTCGTCGAGTCCTTCGCGTAGTCACTCATGAAGCCGTCGAGGTCGCCCCGGTTCCAGTCGCTCGCCGAGCGGGTGAGCGCGGCGGTGATTTCCTGTCCGGGATCTCCGGTGGGCACCTTGGGTGCCGCGCAGGCAGCCGCGAGCACCACCACACCGCATACGCTGCGCATGTCGCACCTCTTCGTTGGCGGGCCGCCACAACGTACCTTGCCGGATGGCCGATGCAACCCCGCTCGCGGGCGCCATCGTCTACGGACCGGTCCACTCCCGCCGCCTGGGGCAGAGTCTGGGGATCGATCTGCTGCCGCCGCGCTCGAAGGTATGCGAGCTCGACTGCCCCTACTGCGACTGCGGGTTCACGACCCCCCGCGCCCCGCGCGACCGCTGGCCGTCTCCCGATGAGGTCGGGCAGGCGCTGCGACGCGCGCTCGAACGGGCGGTCACGGCGCCCGATTGGATCACTTTGTCGGGGCGCGGCGAGCCGACTCTGCACCCCCGCTTCGCCGTGGTGGTCGACCGCGTGCTCGCCGCGCGAGACGCGCGCGCGCCGGCGGTGCGCGTCGCGATCCTTTCCAACGGCATCGCTGCCGCTGTGCCGTCCGTTCGCGACGCGTTGCGCCGGCTCGATGCCCGCATCATGAAGCTCGATCCCGGCCCGGCCGGGCGGGTGAACGGCGCGGCGCTCGACATCGAGCGCGTCGCCCGTTCCTACCAGGCGCTCGCACCCGTGATTGTGCAGGCCATGGTCGTCCGGGGACCCGAATGGGACGGCTCGAGCGACGCGGAGCTGGCCGCATGGCTCCCGCGCCTCGCCCTGGCGCAGCCCGAAGCGGTCCAGTTGACGACGTTGAGCCGACCGCCGGCGGATGCCAGGGTCACCAACGTACCGCGGGAGCGCCTCCTGCGAATGGCCGCGGCCATCGCGGAAGCGCTCCCGCGAGCGATCGTCCGAATCGTTTAGCGACGGCGGCGCTTCGTCTTGCGTCCCGCCTTCTTCTTCGTCGCCTTGGCGCGCTTCGCCTTCTTCTTCCCCTTCTTCGCGGCCTTCTTTTTCTTCGCTTTCTTCGCCTTCGGCTTCGCCGCTTTCTTCTTTTTCTTCGCCGCCGCCCGCTTCGGCTTGGGCGGCGACGTCCCCTCATCCATCGACGGAGTGTACATCGGTGCCGGCACCGGCTCGGGCGCT
>DATFXS010000171.1:0-3800 GCA_035315605.1 Polyangia bacterium | reverse complement strand
CCCCCGCCCCGACGCCGATGTCAGTGTGAAGTGGGCGCCGCCAGCGGCCCGCGACGTGAGCGGCGGCGGCGAGGTCGTCGTGTTTTACTTCGTCGTCCGCGACCTGCGCGGCGGCCTCGACTGGACCAGCCGCGCCCTCTGCGCGGTCGCGCCGTGAGGAAGCGCCCGTGACCCTCTCTGTCGGCGCGTGGCTCGGCCTGGCGCAACTCCATTGCTTCTTCGTGCCGCCCATGCCCCCGGCGGAACGAGCGCGAGCTCGCCGTCGGCGATCCCTCAGCAAGCTGCCGCGTCGAAGCGCCTGATTGCCTCTCCCCCGCGAGGGGGAGAGGCGGGTGCCGCAGGCGCCAGGGATGCGGGCCCGCACTTCGGTGGCGGCCCCTCTCCCCCGCCCTCTCCCCGCTTCGCGGGGCGAGGGAGTAAGAGCGCCCCGCGCAACGAGCCCTGAGAACGCAGCAACTGATTGCCTCTCCCCGAGGGGGTGAGGCCGGCGCCGCACGCGTCCGGTGAGGGGGCCCGCGCTTCGGTGGCGGCCCCTCTCCCCACCCTCTCCCCGCTTCGCGGGGCGAGGGAGTAAGAGCCGGCTCCGCGGGCCAGGGAGAGAAAGCGCGCGGACAGTTGTCCGGCGACGACCCGGACACGGCGTGTCCGTTTGGCGCTGTCCGGCGGACAGGCTGCGAAATCGCAGCGCTTTTTCGCTGGCACAGTCCCTGCTGAACCAGGGTCCGCACGGCAACCAAAACGGACAAACGACAAGGACAAGGCCATGGACATTCAAGCCAAGCTGACCCATTTCGCGATGCTGGGAGCCACCTGGGTGATGTGGGTTCTCGTCGGGCTGTCGATCGGCGGCGTCGCCATCGCGCTCGATCGCGCCATCTACCTGATTCGCACCAGTGACAACTACCGCCGCCTCAAGCGCGAGCTGCTGGCGTTCCTGCGCGTCGGCAACGTCGACGGCGCGCGCGAGCGGCTGGCATCGTCCCGGTCGGTCGAGGCCCAGGTGGCCGCGGCCGGTCTGGCCGCGCCGGAGGACGGCGCCGCCTCCGCCGAGGAGCGGATCGCGGGCGCCACGCAGGTCGCGAAGATCCGGATGGAGCGGCGGCTGGCGTTCCTCGGAACGCTGGGCTCGAACGCGCCGTTCATCGGGCTGCTCGGCACGGTCATCGGCATCATCCGCGCCTTCGCGGAGCTGAACGACGCCGCCGGCAAGGTGACGGCCGGCCTCATGAGCGAGGTTGGCGAGGCGCTGGTCGCGACCGCGATCGGCATCATGGTCGCCATCCCGTCGATCGCCGTCTTCAACGCCTTCCAGCGCATCATCAAGACGCGCGTCGCGCGCGCCGAATCGCTGGGCCGCGAGGTGCTGGCGTACCTCAAGTCCGACCGCACGGCGCAGGGCGCGCCGATCGTCTGAGACATCCCACCCCTCACCCGCACACACGGAGAAGACGCCATGGCCGCCGCCGCTCACGATTCCGACGAGATGATCACCTCGATCAACGTCACGCCGCTGGTCGACATCACGCTGGTGCTGCTGATCATCCTGATGATCACCGCCAGCTACGTCGCCTCGAAGGCGATCCCGCTGGACCTGCCCAAGGGCGCCACCGCCGAGACCACGCCGGTGACGCTGTCGGTGTCGATCGACAAGGACGGCAAGACGTACCTCGACGCCGCGCCCATCGACGACGCCGCCCTGCGCGCCCGGGTGCGGGCCGCGCGCGCCTCCGACCCGGAGACGCGCGCCGTGATCGCCGCCGATGGGCGGGCCACCCACTCGCACGTGGTGCACGTGATGGATCTGCTGCGCCGCGAGGACGTCACCAAGTTCGCCATCAACGTCGATCCGGAAGACGTCGGGGCCGCCGCGGCCCCGACGGGACGGTGACGACGTGGCGACGTTCATCGCAAACGAGCTGGCGGCGAACGACAACGGAGCGGAGGCGGCGAACGACAACGGCCTGCCGCCCGGCGCGATCCCGACGGAGCTCGAAATGCAGAACGTGACCCGCGAGATCGCGCTCGAGGACGACGAGGAGGCGAGCGGCTGGCGCGGGCTGATGCTGCTGCTCGTCGTCAGCGTCGCCGTGCACGTCGCGCTGTTCGCGGGCGTCGGCGTCGGCAGTCGTCGGTCGTTGGCGAAGGCGCACAAGCGAAAGCCGACCGAGGTGAGCGTGACGGTCGCGCCGCCGCCCGCGCCGACCCCGCCCGCCGCCAAGCCGGCGCCGAAGGTCGCCGCCCGCAAGATCGCCGTCCGCGCGCCCGCGCCGCCGCCGGACGCGCCCCCGCCCCCGCCGCCTCAGGCCGAGACTCCCGCCGATTTTTCCGGGATGACGCTGACCAACGACGGGCCCGGCGAAGGATGGGGTTCGGCGGTCGGCAACGGCCAGGCGATGCACGGGCCGATCGGCACGCCGGGCGCGAAGGTGACCGGTCGATCCCGCGAGGGCGCGACCGCGCCGTCGCCCGTGAAGGCCGCGCCGGTCGTCGCGCTGGCGTCGCTGTCACGGCCGCCCGAGCCGCCCGATCTCAATGCCGCGCTCGAGCGCCACTACCCCGAGGCGGCGCGCAAGGCCGGAACGCCCGGCCAGGCCGTCCTGAAAGCGCGCATCACCGCCGAGGGCCAGGTGCGCGATCTGGTGATCGTGTCACAGAGCGCGCCCGGGTTCGGCGAGGCGTGCCGGGCGACCCTGCGCGAATCGACCTGGAGCGCGCCGCTGGACAAGGACGGCCAGCCGGTGGCGACGTTCATCAGCTACACCTGCCGCTTCGAGGTTCGATGATGCCGGCGGGTGGGTTAGGCTGCTGCCCGCCGTGCCCGAGTCCCTTCCCATGCTGAAGATGGCGAAAATCGGCAAGGTCTACCGGACCGGCCTGGTCGAGACCGCGGCGCTGGAGGACATGAGTCTGGAGGTGGCGCGCGGCGATTTCGTGTCGCTGATGGGACCGTCGGGATCGGGCAAGACGACCTTCCTCAACATCGCCGGCCTTCTCGACACGTTCGACCGCGGCCGCTACCTGCTGGACGGCGTCGACGTCGCGGGCCTGAACGACGATCAGCAGTCGCGCCTGCGCAACGAACGGATCGGCTTCATCTTCCAGAGCTTCAACCTGATCCCGGATCTCGACGTCTACGACAACGTCGAGGTGCCGCTCCGCTACCGCCGCTTGCCGCCCGCCGAGCGGCGCGATCGCGTCGAGGAGGTGCTGGTGCAGATGGGGCTGACCGCGCGGATGCGCCACCTGCCGTCGCAGCTTTCCGGCGGGCAACAGCAGCGCGTCGCCATCGCCCGCGCCCTGGTGGGGCGGCCGCAGCTCCTGCTGGCCGACGAGCCGACCGGCAACCTCGACACGATCGCGTCGCGCCAGGTGCTCGACCTCCTGGAGAAGATCAACGCCGAACGCGAGACGACCATCGTCATGGTCACGCACGACCCGGCGCTGGCCGCGCGGGCCCGGCGCAAGCTGCACGTGCTGGACGGGCGTCTCATCGATCCACACGCCGCTGCGAGCGCGGCGGCCCTGCCCCACCCGGCTGGAAAACCGGCGCCGTCGTGAGCAACGTCCTCTATCACCTGCGCCTGGTTGCCAAGAGCCTGAAGCGCGACCGCTGGTTCACGCTGGTGATGGTGCTGTCCCAGGCCCTCAGCGTCAGCATCTTCGTCACCGCGCTGACGACCGCCCAGCGCTATTCGAACATGACGGGGCAGCTCCGCGGCGACGTGTTCCGCGTCGAGGGCGATCGCAACGGCGCTCTGGCGCATTTCTACAAAAATACGCAGTTCGAGGGCCTGGGCGAT
>DATFXS010000170.1:0-9380 GCA_035315605.1 Polyangia bacterium | reverse complement strand
TGCCTCGGCGCGACCGGCGCCGCCCACGCCCGCAGCAAGAAGCGCGAGCACCACCACCATCACCAACACAAGGCGCGCGGACGCCACCCGACCGGCGTGGCGTCCGAAGGGAAGACGCACCTCAATCGCGCGAACGAGCTCGCCGGCGACGACGATTGCAAGGCGGCGGTCGACGAATACACGAAGGCGTTCGTGTTGCTCGACGATCCGGCGGTGCTGTTCAGCCGCGCCGAGTGTTACCGCCGCCTCGGCGAAGACGAGCACGCCCTGGAGGACTACCACCTGTTTCTCGACCGGGTGCCGAAGGCGTCGAACCGCGCCGAGATCGAGGCCAAGATGGCCGCGCTCGTGGGGGCCGAGCCGCCCGAGAAGCCCGAGAAGCCCGAGAAGTCCGGGGAGACGCCACCGCCGCCTCCTCCGAAAGAGGCGGAAGCGCGCCCGGCCCCGCCGCCGCCCGAGCCTGCTCCACCGCCTCCGGCGGTGCTGCCGCCCGCTGCCCCGGAGGCCAAGCCCGAACCGGTGCTCACGCTGCGGCGCGCGGCCGTCGCCGACGACGCCGGGCCGGCGCGAGGCACCCGGCCCTGGGTCTGGGTCGCGCTGGCCGTCCTGGTCGCAGGCGCGGCCGTCGGCGGCTACTTCATGCTTCGCCCGCGCCCCGAGGCGCCCCCCACATCGGCCCTCGGGAACTACAGGTTCTGAGTGGGCCGCGCCAGCCAGAGCCGGAAGCCATGCGCGGTGATGCTGGCGGTCGCGGGCGCGGCCGCGCTCGCCGCCTGTCAGCAGGCCGACTCGATCCTGCTGGTCGAGGTGGAGGGCGATCTCACGCTGATGCCGGCGCAGCTGCAGGTGACGATGACCGCGGGCGGGCAGACGCACGCCCCGATTCTCGTGCCGCCTTCACCCACGACCATCACGTTGCCGACCAGCTTCACTGTGGAGCTGGATCGGAGTATCACCGGCCCAGTGACTATCAAGATCGAGGCATTCGACGCCAACGGGGTGGGGCTGGCAAACGGCTCCACCACGCAGACGTACATCAACACGGGCGGTCAGACGATCATCGCGGTCACGCTGGTGACGGGGCAGCCGATATGACCTTCGGTCTTCCCATCGTCGATCAGCCGGCGACACCGGCCCGCCCGGCCGGCGCCGCGCCCGAGCCCGAGCCCGAGGCGGCCGAAGGCGAGTCATTCGACGACTGGCGCTGGCAGCTGCGCCACCGCATCACCGGCAAGCCGGAGATCGCGGCGCGCCTGCCGCTGACACCCGACGAGGAGGCAGGCCTCGACGCCGCCCCGGGGCACTTCCGGGTCGCGATCACGCCCTATTACTTCTCGCTGATCGATCGCGAGCAACCGTCCTGCCCCGTGCGCATGCAGGTGATCCCGCGCGCCCGCGAGCTGGTGAACGAGCCGGGCGATCTGATCGACCCGCTGGGGGAGGACAGCCATTCGCCCGCGACCGGGATCTTCCATCGCTATCCGGACCGCTGCCTGCTGCTGGCCCTGGATCGTTGCGCGATCTACTGCCGGCACTGCAACCGGCGGCGCCTCGTCGGGCAGGAGGAGTCGCCGATCTCGCGCGAGGATCTGGGGCGCGCGCTCGACTACATCCGGCGGACGCCCGCGATCCGCGACGTGCTGATCTCGGGTGGCGATCCGCTGACGCTGTCGACGGCGCGCCTGGAGGAGATCGTCGCCGCCCTCCGCGCCATCCCGCACGTCGAGATCATCCGGATCGGGACCCGCGTCCCGGTGGTGCTGCCGATGCGCGTCGACGACGAGCTCTGCGCGATGCTGAAGAAGTACCACCCGCTATACGTCAACACGCACTTCAACCACCCGAAGGAGCTGACGCCGCGCGCGCGCGCCGCGTGCGAGAAGCTGGCCGACGCGGGCATTCCGATCGGCAACCAGACCGTGCTGCTGCGGGGCGTGAACTCGTCGGTGCGCGTGCTGCGCAAGCTGTTCACCGAGCTGCTCCGCTGCCGCGTCCGCCCCTACTACCTGTTCCAGGGCGATGTCGCGGCCGGGACGTCGCACCTGCGCACGTCCGTCGAGACGGGCATCGCGCTGATGCAGGAGCTGCGCGGCCACATCTCGGGCCTGGCGATTCCGCACCTGGTGATCGACACGCCCGGCGGCATGGGCAAGGTGTCGATCGGTCCCGATTACGTCGTCGCGCGGGGCGACGACAAGTGGACCTTGCGAAACTACGAAGGGAAGCTGGTCGACTATCCGCAGCCCGCTGACAAGGACGCGACGTGCGCCTATGACGAGATCTACTTCGGTCGTTAGCATCGCTCTTCTTGGGCTGTCCTTGCAGGTGGGCTGCATCGTCAGGGGCGGGACGGCGCACCCTCTCTATCCGGGCGCGGAGCGGCCGGCCGAAGAGGTCGCGCGGCTGGTCGGCCCGATCGGCGAGGTCGACGGGCAGGACGTGAAGCACCTGGGCAAGGCGTTCTCGCTGCTCCCCGGTTGCCACGTCGTGAAGCTGGCGCCCAAGACCGGCGAGCTCAACAAGACGGGGACCGGCGGCTACGTCGCCAATCTGCCCGGTTTCGTCTATCCCTTCCGCATGCAGGCGGGGCACACCTACGAGATCGAAGTCGTCCTCGACTCGGTCACCGGGCCGACCGGCACGCTCTCGATGCGCGCCTGGGATCGCGACGAGCACGGCGGCGCGCTGGAGCTGTCGCCCGCCAAGTCGACCGCCGAGATCGACGACTGCCTGAAGTGGCACCCCTGACCGGGGCGCGTCACGCTTCGAGGCCGGCCGACGGACAGAACGGGGCCAGCGTGCAGCCGGCGCAGTTCGGCTTGCGCGCGAAGCAGACCCGCCGGCCGTGCCAGATCAGCTGATGCCCGATCCGGATCCAGCGATCCGGCGGGATCACCTGCATCAGATCCTTCTCGATGTCCTTCGGGTCGGTCTTGCGCGTCAGCCCGAGGCGCATCGACAGCCGTTGCACGTGCGTGTCGACGACGACCCCCTCGGCGATCCCGTAGGCCGTTCCGAGCACGACGTTCGCGGTCTTGCGCGCGACACCCGGCAGCGTGGTCAGCTCCGCGATCGTTCGCGGCACCTCGCCGCCGTAACGGGCGAGCAGCCCGGCCGCGGTTCCCTTCAGGCTCTTGGCCTTCTGGCGGAAGAAGCCGGTGGACCGGATGATCTTCTCCAGCGCGGGCAGCGGCGCATTCGCCATCGCGGCCGGTGTCGGATAGCGGCGGAACAGCTCGGGCGTGACCATGTTGACCCGTTCGTCCGTGCACTGGGCGGACAGGATCGTCGCGCAGACGAGCTGAAACGGCGTCTCGCGATCCAGCTCGCAGTCGACGTCGGGGTACAGCTCTTCCAGCCCGTCGATGATCGACCGGACGCGCGCCGGATCGGGCGGCCAGGGCCCTCGCCGCGGCCGGCGCGTCGCCTTGGTGACCACCCTGGCCTTGCTGACGATCTTCCGGACGATTTTGCGAATCTCGCCTGACACGCGCCGTGGTTATAACATCGCGTGAGCGACGCATGGACGAGACGCCCGAAGAGCTGGAGCAGATTCGCCGCGAGGCCGAGCAGATCGACGTCCACCGCTACCGCAAGCGGTTCCGCTTCATGGGCGCGATCGCTCTCGGCGCCGCGATGGCGGGGCTGGTCTGGTTGATCATGGTGATGCTCGACAGCCGGCGCGATCCCTGCGAGCGCCTCCGCGCCCACTTCTGCGCGCAGGATCCGCAGGGACTGCCGTGCAAGAGTTACACCGGCATCCTCGACGGCGAGAGCAACGAGATGCGCGCCAACATCAAGGCGCAGTGCCAATCGAAGATCGAGCGCCTCAAAGAAGACGACAACATCACCGTCAAGTAAGCGATCGCTCAGTCGACGAAGATCTTGCCGGGGTTGAGCAGGTTCTGGGGATCCCAGAGGCGCTTGAGGCGCTTCTGCCAGTCGATCACCTCGGGCGACTGCTCCCACGCCATGTAGCGCGCCTTTGCGATTCCGATGCCGTGCTCGCCAGACAGCGTGCCGCCGAGATCCAGAGTCGCCCGGAAAAGCTCCGCCAGCGCCGCGTCGACGCGCGCCTGGAAGGCGGCGTCGCGCGTCGTCTCCTGCGACAGGACGTTGATGTGCAGGTTGCCGTCGCCGGCGTGACCGAACGTCGCCGTCTCCAGATTGTGGCGCGCGCCGATCGCGTCTACGCGCCGGAGCATCTCGGGGATCGAGCTCGGCGGGACCACCGTGTCCTCCGACTGCTTGAATTTGTACGCCTCGCGCAGCGCGACCGAGCAGACCCGCCGCGTCTTCCAGAGCCGCTCGCGGTCCGCCTCGTCTCGCGCGATGATCACCTCGCGCGCCCCCTCTGCCTCGCACACGGCGCCGCAGGCCAGCACCGCCGCCTCGATGCCGTCGGGCTCGCCGTCCAGCTCGACCAGCACGATCGCCCCCGCGTCCGCCGGAAAGCTGTACGCCGACTTCGGCCGCACGTGATCGATCGTCGCCTTGTCGAGCAGCTCGAGCGCGCGCGGCCGGTGACCCTTGCGGATGATCGCGGCGACCGCCCGCCCGGCCGACACCGCGTCCGGCATGACGGCGATGAACGTCCCGACGCCTTCGGGGCGCCCGACCAATCGCACCGTGATCTCGCTGGTGACGCCGAACGTCCCCTCGCTGCCGACGAACAGCGCCGTCAGATCGTAGCCGGTGACACCCTTCGGCGTGCGCCGACCGAGGCGCAACGTCTCACCGCCCATCAGGGTCGTCACCATCCCCAGCGTCCAGTCGCGCGTCACGCCGTACTTGAACGCGCGCGGCCCGCCCGCGTTCTCGGCGACGTTGCCGCCCATCGAGCAGAACCCGAGGCTGGCCGGATCGGGCGCGTAGAAGAACCCCTGCGCCTCGACCGCCGCCTGCAGGTCGGCGTTGATGACGCCCGGCTCGACGACCGCCACGCGATCGTGCTCGTTGATGTCGATGATCCGGCGCATTCGCTCGGTCGACAGCACGATCCCGCCCTGAACCGCGAGCGCGCCGCCCGTCATGCCGCTGCCGGCGCCGCGCGGGGTGACGGGGACGCGGTGCTCGGCCGCCAGCCGCAGCACCAGCTCGATCTCCGCGCGCGATTCGCACAGCACCGCGGCATCCGGCGGGAAGACGCCCAGGCGCGATTCGTCGCGGCTGTAGACCTCCAGCGCCTCGGGTGCGCGGACGACCCGGTCGCGGCCCAGCTCTCGGGTCAGCAGCTCGTAGACGTCAACGTGGGGAGCTGCTGCCCCCATGGAATCAAACGCTGAAGGACGAGCCGCAGCCGCAGGTCGACTTCACGTTCGGGTTGTTGAACTTGAATCCCGCGCCGTGTAGTCCTTCGACGTAATCGATCTCGGTGCCCATCAGGTACATCAGGCTCATCTCGTCACAGATGAGCTTCACGCCCTTGACCTCGAACGGCCGGTCTGTCTCCTGCGGCTGATCGAAGTACAGATCGTACGAGAACCCGGAGCAGCCGCCGCCCTGCACCTTCAGGCGCAGCGCATAGGTCTCCTCGATGTTCTCCTCGCCGCGGATTTCCTTCACCTTTTCAGCCGCCTTGTCCGAAAGGTTCACCAGCGGCGCGTCGCCCTCGGTGCCGTGGCCCTCGCCCCCGTGCGCGTGCGCAGGGGTTTCCGCTGCGGCTTCCTTGACCTCCGGATCGGTTGCGGCGACTGACATCGGGTCTCCTTGTAAGGGGTCTGACGATGGTCAGTATAGTCGCGGCACACGGCCGGGCCACGAAAAAATCTCTAGGCAACGGTCGAGATTGGCATTAGGGTTCCGGCCCAATCGCGCCTCGATGAAGGCGAACAACTTCTGGTCCTTACGGAGAAAAGACAATGAAGGAAATTAAGATGAGGGCGTTGTTTGGAATCCTCGGCCTCGCGGGTGCGGGCTTCTTGCTCTCGGGCGTCACGTCGACGGTCGGTTGCAGCTCGAGCTCCAGCGGCGGCTCGTCCGGCTCGACCGGATCGGCGGGCTCGACCGGTCACGGCGGCACGACCGGAACGGCCGGCACCACGGGCACGGCCGGCACGACCGGCTCGGGCGGTGGCGGCGGCAGCGGCGGCGGTGGCGGCAGCGGCGTGGCCGCGGGCTGCGCCGTCAGCGATGTGGCGCCGGGCGACACCGGTGGGCCCTATGTCATCGCCGACTTCGCGGCTACCGACGGTGGCGCGCCTGTCATTCCGATCGGTGGAACGTTCGTCTATCCAAGCACCGGCGGTCCGATGGCGATGGTCGTTGGCGGCGCCTGGCATGTCACGGCCACCACGACGAGCATGACCTCGAACCAGTACTGGGGTGCCGGCATTTACTTCAACGGTAACTCGGCCGGAACCGACTGCGTCGACGCGACGGCCCATACCGGCGTCCAGTTCGACATCAGCGGAACGGTCACCGGCACTGGCTGCTCGATCCAGTACTCGACCAATGACAGCGCGCACGCCGATTCGACGGCCAGCTCGGATCCAAAGGCTGGCGGTCCTGCCGGGTCATACGCGCCGCAACTGCCCGTGACCCTCACGGCGACGCCAACGACGATGATGGTTCCGTTCATGGGGACGGGCGCGCCGTCGGGCGGCAGCCCGTCGCAGGCGATCATGAAGGACAAGCTGACCGGCATTCAGTGGCAGCTCACGACGATGGCGAACAGCACCTGTGTGCTGGACATGACCATCGACAACGTGAAGTTCTACTAGACCGCCTCGCACGCGAAGTCGAAGGTTAGCGAAGGGCCCGGCCGACCACGTCGGCTGGGCCTTTTGTTTTTTTTGTGCAGTGTCCCGCGTCCTGGCGCTTGACGTGGGCACCAATCCCGTGAAAATACCGGGCTTTTCGGCCGCCGCGGTGTCACCATCGAGGCGGCAGGGGCATCCATAGGAGCACCATGAATTCCGGCCAGTACCTGAAGGACTGCAAGGCTCAGATTCGCGAGACCGACGTCGAGGCGGTCCGGAAGACGGTGGAGTCGCAGAAGGGCAAGGCGGGCGACGGCAACGGCGCGGGTCCGGTCCTGATCGACGTCCGCGAGAAGGACGAGTGGAGCGAGGGCTACATCCCGGGCGCTCGCTGGATCTCGCGCGGCTTCCTCGAGCAGCGCATCGAGGATCAGGTCCCCGAGCGCTCGTCGGAGATCGTTCTTTACTGTGCCGGCGGGACGCGGTCCGCGTACGCCGCCAAGACGCTGGCCGAGCTCGGCTACACGAACGTCAAGTCGATGGCGGGGGGCTTCTCGGCGTGGAAGCGGGCGGGACTGAAGTTCGACCGGCCGTTCACGATGACGCCGGAGCAGAGCCTGCGCTACGCGCGGCACACCATGCTGCCCGAGGTGGGCGAGGTCGGGCAGGCGAAGCTGCTGCAGTCGAAGGTGCTGTGCCTCGGGGCGGGCGGGCTGGGATCCCCGACGGGTCTCTACCTGGCGGCCGCCGGCGTCGGCACGGTCGGGTTCGTCGACGACGACGTGGTCGACGCGTCGAACCTGCAGCGGCAGATCCTGCACGCGACGGATCGGGTCGGCATGCCGAAGGTCGAGTCGGCGAAGGCCGCGATCGCGAAGCTGAACCCCGACGTGAAGGTGATCGGGCACCAGACGCGGCTCGATTCGTCGAACGTGCTGGACGTGATCAGGGACTACGACGTCATCGTCGACGGCGCCGACAACTTCCCGACGCGCTATCTGATCAACGACGCGGCGTTGAAGCTCGGCAAGCCGCTGATCGACGGCAGCATCTATCGGTTCGAGGGCACGGTGACGACCTTCCTGCCGTTCGAAGGGCCCTGCTACCGCTGCTTCTACCCGCAGCCGCCGCCCCCCGACATGGCGCCGTCGTGCCAGGAGGCGGGCGTGCTGGGCGTGCTGTGCGGGGTGATCGGCGCGCTGGAGGCGACCGAGGCGATCAAGGTGCTGCTCGGCAAGGGCCGGACGCTGGCGGGGCGCGAGCTGCACTTCGACGCGCTGGCCATGAAGTTCCGCGAGTTCAAGCGGCCGCGCGATCCGATGTGCCCGGTCTGCGGCGACGGCAAGACGCCCGAGCAGATCGAGCTCATCGATTACAACCAGTTCTGCCAGGTCAGGAACTAAGCTCTGCCCTCGAAGAAATTTGCCTTCGCCAGCGGCGCCGGAAGCGCGCCGCGCGACGAGGCGCGAGACTTCGCGCTCGGGATCGACGGCTTTCGGTACGGCGATCTGTACGAGCCCGAACGGCTGGCGGCGCTGGACGCGCGCTTCCGCGCCGAGCTGGCCGCGGGCGACGCCGCGCTGGCGGCGCGCTTCACCGCCTACCGCGACGGCGCCGCGCTGACGCCGCCCGATGAGTCGGCGCTGCTGATCGAGGTGGGGCGCCCGCTGGGCGCGTTCGTGGCGCGCCTGTTCGGCGTCGAGCCGCAGCGGCAGGCGCTGATCGACACGGCCGCGCGCGAGGCGGCGATCTTCCGGATGAAGCACTTCGTCGTCCGGCGCGCGAGCAAGAAGTATCCCGAGGATAAGCTGCCCGGAGACGAGCCGGCGGCGCTGCGCGACCAGATCCGCAAGCTGGCGGCGGACTCGTTCCCCGGGCTGGTGACGTCCGGCGACGACGAGCTGACGTTCGCCACCGTGCTCGACGCGCTGATCGCGCGCGAGAAGGCCAACCCGGCCGCCGCGTCGGAGATCGATCTGTTCGAACGGTGGGCGGCGGTCCACCGCTTCGTGCCTGGCGCGCACGCCGGCGTCAAGGGCTGGGTGTCATTTCACTTCCCGCACTTCGTCGACCACGAGGATCTGGTGCCGCTGCGACGGCCCGACGCGAAGCTGCCCGGGATCACCGAGGGCCCGCCCGAGCACCTGCGGCGGCGCGACGGTTTCGCGCTGACGGACGGGCGCATGTCGCGGCGCGAGGTGGCGAGCGAGGCCGACTACTGCCTCTACTGCCACGAGCGCGAGAAAGATTCTTGCTCCACCGGCATGCACGACAAGTCGGGCGCCGTGAAACGAAACCCGCTGGGCGTGAAGATCGCCGGCTGCCCGCTGGACGAAAAGATCGGCGAGATGCACGTCCTGCGCAAGGACGGCGAATCGATCGGCGCGCTGGCGATGATCTGTGTCGACAACCCGATGCTGCCCGGCACCGGCCACCGGATCTGCAACGACTGCATGAAGGGGTGCGTGTTCCAGAAGCAGGAACCGGTGAACATCCCGCAGGCGGAGACGGGCGTGCTGACCGACGTGCTCGGCATGCGCTGGGGCTTCGAGATCTACACGTTGCTGACGCGCTGGAATCCCCTGAACCGCATCCGGCCCGTCGCGCGTCCGTACATCGGCAAGAACGTGCTCGTCGTCGGGCTGGGGCCGGCTGGCTTCACGCTGGCGCACCACCTGG
>DATFXS010000169.1:0-5855 GCA_035315605.1 Polyangia bacterium | reverse complement strand
CGACCGCCGCAAGGCGCTGGGCGTCGCGCTGTTCGGCCTGGTGACCGGCACGGCGGCAGGGGCGCTGGCGCACGGCCTGGCGTCGCTGGTCGTGGCCCGCGCCATCGCGGGCGCGTTCGGCGGGCCCGCGACGTCGATCGCCTTGTCGATCATCGCCGACGTCGTGCCGCCGGCGCGGCGCGGGCGCGCGATCGGAGCGGTGATGGGCGCGTTCTCGGTGGCGTCCGTGGTGGGTGTCTACAGCGCGCTGGCCATGGCCGAGTATGGCGGCTGGCGGCTGCCGTTCATCGTCGTCGCGGCGATGGGCGTCCTCGTCGTGGTGACGGCGCTGTGGGCGATGCCGCCGATGCGCGGACACATCGTGGCCGGGGCGCAGGGGCCGCGGCTTGCGGTCCTGCTGACGGATCCGACGATTCGATTGGCACTGGCGATGAACGCGCTGGTCATGCTGACGGCGTTTCTGGTCGTCCCCAACATCGCCCCGCACCTGCTGCAGAACCTCGGCTTCCCGTCCGACAAGTTGAAGTGGGGCTACGGCGTCGGCGGCGCCTCGAGTTTTTTGATCATGCGCATCGCGGGCCGGGGCATCGACCGCTACGGAGCCGCGCGCGTGTCGATCGTCGGAACGGCGCTGATCATCGGGGTTCTGTACTTCGCGTTCATCGCGCCCGGCGCGATCGGCGTCGCGGGCGTGCTGGCAGTGTTCGTGCTGTTCATGGGCGGCATGTCGATCCGAAACGTCTGCATGAGCTCGCTGTCGACGCGCGTGCCCCGCGGCGACCAGCGCGCCGGCTACATGTCGCTGCAGTCGACGGCGCAGCACCTCGCGTCGGCGACGGGCTCGTTCGTCTCGTCGCGGATGCTGCACGAGGGGGCGGGCCACCACCTGGACGGGATAGCGACGGTGGCGACGGTATCGGCGCTACTGGCGCTGGGGTTACCGCCCCTGCTCGCCGTCATCGGCCGGCAGGTGTCGGCGCGCGAGGGCGGCCAGGCGATCGCCTGACGAACCCGCATTCGGGTCAGAACAACATCCCGGCGTGGAACCCCAGTACGTTCTCGGCCGGGAAATTGCCGTTCTGGCACATCTGAGCGAGGCCGGGCGGTGTGATGCAATTCTTGTTGGGATCGCGGACCGTGAGGCTCACCATCCCGCCCAGCGACATCATTCGACTGACCGCGAAGAACACGCCGGTGTTGACACCGTATGTGGTACCGGACGCTGTGGACTCGCCGGTCGAGAGGCCGTTCATCGTTCCCTTGTCGTCGTATGTGAAAAAACCGAACCTGGGCCCCAAGACGAACTCGCCCGCGGGGAACTGGATGTGGAAGAGCGGACTGAATGTCAGCTCGCTCTCCGAGGATGTACGCGTTGATCCCGATGGGACGTTCCGGTAGTTCAGCGTGTCGGTGCGCAACTCGCCGCTCAACGAGAAGATCGGGCTCAGGCGGCCGCCCAGCAGCACGCCGAGCATGAACCCGGGACCCAGACCCGTGCCGCTGTCGCCGGTGTGCGAGGCGACGCCGAGGTAGGGGAGCGCGAGGAATCCGTGCGTGCGCGGCGGAGGTGGAGGCGGCTGCGGAGGCCCGGGCGGGGGCGGCGGCTGGTAGTAGCCAGGCGGCGGTTGGTAATAGCCAGGTGGCGGTTGTTGGTAGTACGCGGGTGGCGGCGGCTGGTACCCGGGCGGCGGTTGCGGATTAGCGCCGGGCGGCGGCGGGTAGGCCGGTGGCGGGGGCGGCTGGTACGGGCCCGGCGGCGGCTGCTGCTGGTACCCCGACGGCGGTTGCTGATATCCGGCCGGAGGCGGCTGGTTGATCGACGGCGGCTGCTCTGCGCCCGCCCGGCCGCCCGGCGGCGGCGGCGGTGGTGGTGGATTGGCGGGTGCCGCGGGAGCGGGTGGCGCCGCCGCAGCGGGGGGCGTCGTTTCAGCCGGCGGCGGAGTCGTCTGCGCGGCCGCCAGCCCCTCGAAAGACGCCACCGTCAGCGCCGCCGCGAGCATCCTGCGCAGCTTCATGAAAACGATTGAATCACAACCGGACCCGACCCCACGGTGATTTTCGTCGCGTGATGCCTGCCATTTACAAAAGCCCTGGCTGCGATGAGAATCGTCCACGCGCTTGAATTGTCGATCAGGCGCGGCTCGTCTCAGCGAAACTCGTTTTCGAAGAAAGGGTTGGGCATGGATATTTTCCTCGGCTCCCGTCGCACCGCTTTCATGCTGCTTGCCACCGCCGGCGTCTTCTCGATTTCATCCGCCGCGCTGGCGCAGAACGCGCCGCCGCCGGATAACAGCCAGCCGCCGCCCGGATACCAGGCGCCGCCGCCCGGATACCAGCAGCAGCAGCCACCGCCGCCCGCCGGATATCAGCAACAGCCGCCGCCGGGCTACCAGCAGCCGCCGGCCGCTTATGCACCGCCGCCCGGCTACGGCGCGCCGGCCGCGCCGCCCCCGCCGCAGCACACGGGTTTCTATCTGCGCATCCATATCGGTGGCGGCTACGGGAGCATGAGCGCAAGCGACGCATATCAAACCGGGTTCTCGGGCGCGGGCGCCTCGTTTGGTATCGCGCTCGGCGGGAGCATCGCTCCCAATTTCGCCATCTTCGGCAACCTGTTCGGTATGGCTCTGAGCGATCCCGACCTACAGCTCAACGGCAGCAGTCAAGGCAGCCAGAGCGGGTTGACCACCACGATCGCGGGCATCGGGCCAGGCGCGGCGTACTACTTCCAGCCCGTCAACCTGTACATTTCGGGAACCCTGGGGTTGATGCAGTTCCAGGGCTCGAACTCGAACTCGGGCGGCACGTCGTACAATTCGAAGACCGGCTACGGGTTTCAGGGAATGGTTGGTAAGGAATGGTGGGTCACGCCGACCTGGGGCCTCGGCGTCGCTGGTGAGCTCATCGTTGCGGGCGGGATGGCCGACAAGAACGATTCCAGCATCAAGTGGTCGGGCACCACCGTGTCGGTCGTCTTCTCCGCGACCTATAACTAGCGCGCGCGCTCGATCGCCGCGGTGACCAATACGAGGCCATCGCGGCTGGCGTCGTGGAGCGCGACGTTGAACGGTCCCTCGCCGCGCGACAACGACAGGCGCGCGGCCCATCCGCCGTCCGCGCCGGTCACGATCTCCACCTCCTGAAACGAGACCAGCCGCTGGACCCACGGGTCCAGCGCCTTGTAGATCGCCTCCTTCGCGGCGAACCGGAACAGGACCGCCGCGTCCCGCGCGCGGTCGTCGAGGCCGGCCAGCGCGGCGCGCTCGGCGGCCGTCAGCACGCGGGGCGCGATGTCGGTGCGCGGCGGCCGCGCGATCTCGACGTCGATCCCGATCGTCGCGAGCGGCGTGGGCGCGGCGCGCGCCGCGATCGCCACGGCCAGCTCCCGCTTGTGGCTGATCGACCCGACGAAGCCGGTCGGCATCGCGGGCGCCCCGCGCGGCGTCGACAGGATCGGCGTCGCCGCGTCGGCGGCCCCGCCCCCCAGAGCCGCCATCGCCGCGCGCAGCGCGACCCGCCCGCCGATGAAGGTCGCGCGCCGCGCCGCCGGCGACGAGTGGACGAACGCCGCCTCGTCGGGGTGCAGCACCGATGGCGGCGCGAAATCCTCGCCCGCGGGCAGCGACACGGCGACGCAAGTCCCGGCGGGAAGCACGTGCTCGAACTTCACCTCGAACGACATGCGCCCGCCCGCGCCGCCTACCCCCGGGCCGCGGACCGATCCGTCTCGACGACGCCGCGAATGAAATCGAGCAGCGACGCGCTGCCCGCCGTGCGCGGCAGCTCGGGCGGCAGCGGGCGCACCAGCCAGACCACCCGCCACGGCAGCGAACCGCCGGGGGCGATGGTCTCGCAGGCGCCCTGCACCTCCACCTCGACGTAGGTGTGAGCGGGCGTCGCGTAGAGCTCGATCTGTGCTTCGCCCGGCGCCTGCGCGGCGCGCGGCACGGCCGCGAACGTCTTCACGAGCAACGCGTCGCCGTTCACGTGCGCCAGCCACCCCTCTCGCCCGTCGGCGAACAGCTTCTGGTGATCGGTGACGGCTGCGGCGTCGTACGCGTACCAGGTGACGCCGAGGGCCTCGCGGACGGCGAGGTTCGAGGGCGGAAACGAACCGGTCCCGGTGGGGAACAACGACAATCCGCCCGGCGGAACGCGCGTGATCTGCCAGGGCGCGAGCTGCACCGGCGCGTCACCCCGGTTGTGGATGGTGAAGTCGAAGGTCACCGCGCCGCGGCCAGCGTCGGCGGTGATGCGCCGGTCGACGGAGACGCCGAGCTTCGGGCTGGTCGCCCCGCGCAGCTCGATCGCGACCGGATCGATCACGAAGCGCGTCGGTGCGTGGTCGATCTCGGCGGGCGGCGGCCAGCCCCACGCGCTCTGCGGCGACGGCCAGAACGTCGAGCCGTAATTGGCGGCGTCGGCGGCCGGCTCGGAGAGCAGGTTGCGTCCGCGGAAGCGCAGCGCGGTGACACGCCCGCCCGTCTCGGCGTCGACCTCCAGGCGCAGGTCGTTCCAGGCGAGGACGTGCCGCCCGCCTTCGATCGTGGGCCTGACGGGCTGCGGTGACGGAGGTGTTTGCATCGTGTCCGACGATAGCGCGCAACCCCCATCACCGTCGATGGGGTGGAAGCGGAACGCAGGGCTCCACGGCCGAGCCGTCGGGCCGCTTGGGGCAGAGCGTGATCGCGTCATCGGCGACGGTCACCATCAGGTAATGATACGTCTTCACCAGCGCCGACACCGACGAGGGACAGGTGGGCAGCGGGCCCGGCACGTCGCCCGGCGGCGGGCCCGTCGCGGCCTGGCACCGCGGGTTGTAGAGCGGCGCGCCGCCGCCGCCGCTGTTGATGTAGACGAGGTTGCCGGACGGGGTCGAGCCGACGCCGCGCTCGTAGGTGTGGTCGTGGCCGCAAAACAGCACGTCGACATGGCCGGCGGCCAGCAACGGCGCGTAGTCGCGGATCATCTTGTGGGTGTTGCCGTGCAGGGCGTGCGACCAGGGCGCCTCGTGACAGAAGGCGAACACGCCGCGCGCGTGGTGGCGGCGCGCGCGCGCCAGATCCTCCTGCAGCCATTCCCGCTGGGCGGGGTTGGACGCGTCGTTGGTGTCGAGCACGACGAAGTGAACGCCGCCCAGATCCAGCGACGTCCAGAACGGCGGCGCCGGCGTCGGCATCGCGAATAGCGACCAGGTCAGCGGCGCGCCCGCGCCGGCCCGGGCGGCGTCGTGATTGCCGAGCACCGGGATGATCGGCGCGATCGCGCCCAGCGGCGCCGTGATGTCGAAGTAGCGCTGCCAGTTCGACTCCTCGCTGCCGACGTCAGTCAGATCGCCGGGGCTCACCACCAGCGGCGGCGCCTCGCGCACCAGCGCGTCGACGACCGACCGGTGCGCGTCGTGGCCGGGATAGCGCATGTCGCCGTAGACGGCGAAGTGGACCGGCGCGGGCGGCGGCGGCAGCGTCTGGAAGCGAGCCGGCGCGCTGGCGGCCCGGTCGCCCGACCCGCCCTCCACCGTCACGTGGTAGCGGTAGGCGGCGCCCCGTTCCAGGCCGGGGACGGCGACGACGTGGCGCCGCGTGCGCGCGTGCACCGGGATCGACACGGTGGCGGCGGCGGCGCCCGTGGCTGGCGCGACGACGACCTCGCCGGTCGCCGGGACGTCGGTCTCCCAGACGACGCTCATCCGCGCCTTGCTTCCGATCTCCGCCGGCGCTGCCAGGTACGGTCCGCGCACGATGCGGACGCCGCTCGCAGCGCCGAGTCCGACCGCCGCGGCCGGCGCGCTGGGAATGATCGTGTTGCGGCCGGCGTAGGGATAGATCGCGATCGCCAGCAGGTTTCCCTCGGAC
>DATFXS010000168.1:0-8714 GCA_035315605.1 Polyangia bacterium | reverse complement strand
CCGGTCGTCCGGCTGGCCGACGTGACCGACGTGGGCCAGGTCTGGCAGTGCACGTTCGACGCCAGGGACGTCGAGGCGCAGGCGCTGGCCGGCCACGAGGTGCGCAAACGGCTGCTCGCCCGCCTCCGCCGCGAGAAAATCGCCCTGGCGGTCCGCGAAAAGGTCTTCTTCCAGCCCGAAAAGAACCTTCCGAACGGGTGAGCTGGTTACGCGGATGTGGCGCCACATCCGAAACTCCCGGAAATCGTGCAACGACCCGTTGACAATGGGGAATTGGGCGGGCTAGCCTGCGGCCTTCCTCGCGCCGTCTTGGCCGCGACTCTCGGTCGCTTGTGCAACCAGCCCCCTGCCCTGGCCGTCGGATGAAGACACAGCGGAACCCTGTCACCCGCGTTTTCAGTCTGTTCCTCGTACCGCTCGCCACCTCCCTCACGTTTGCGCCCAGCGCGCAGGCGGCGACGGTGCGCGGGGTCGTCAAGATGCCCGACGCGTCGCGATCGACGCGCCTGTACCAGGGCTACTGGCGGCTCGAGAACGGCAACGTCCCCGTTCAGACCAGCGGGGGCGTGAAGGTGGAAACCGTCGTCGTCCTCGAGAACGTCAAGGGTGCGCACGCGCCATCCGCCCGCACCGTCACGATCGAGCTCGGCAGCCTGGACGCGCGGCCGCGGCTGGTGATCACCGGCCCGGGTTCGGTGGTCGAGCTCAAGAACACCGGCAAGGTGCGCCACGAGCTCTCCACGCCGGAGACGCCGGACGTGATGCCGCTGGAGTCATTGGCGCCCGGTGGAACGCGCCACGCGCGCTTCGACAAGATCGGCGGCTTCGTCATCCGCGATGCCGAGTACCCGCACATCATGATCTCGGTCATCATCGTCGGCACCACCTACTTCTCCCCGGTCGACGACAAGGGCGGGTTCTCGATCCCCAACGTGCCGGACAGCAGCGCCACGCTGAAGGTCTGGACGCGCGGCAAGTGGGTGGCCGAGCAGCAGATTGAAACCGGGTCGCTCGGCAAGGAAGAGCTGACCATCAAGGTCGTCTCGCAGCGTGACCGCGAGAAGGCGGAGCAAGAGGCCAAGGCGGCCGAGTAGCGCGAGGAAACCCGAATGTTCCTGTCCAAGATCTGGTTCATGCTGATCGCGCTCGCGGCGGCGGTCGCCGGGACGTTCGCGCTGATCGCTCCGCGCCCCTTCGAGCGCAAGCTGGAGGCGGCCGAGGGGCAGCGCCTGGATCGCGCCCAGTACGCCGCCGAGCAGATGTTCAAGGTCGACGCGCACAAGTGGATCGACCACGTGGGCAAGCTGGGACGCGACGCCATCATCGCCGAGTCGCTGGACGCCGCCTCGCGCGGCTCGGGCGAGGAGCGGGTCATCCACCGCACGATTCAGGATCGGTTCCGCACGCTGATCCCCGATCTGGCGAGCGGCGGCATCGACACGATCGTCGCGATCGACACCAAGGGCCGCGTCATCGCGCGCGTCGGCGAGAACGAGAAGGAATATGGCGACAACATCGGCGGCGCCGAGATCATCGGCGACGCCCTGCGGGGCTGGTTGTCGGACGACGTCTGGGGCGTGGGCGGGGAGTTGCAGCGTCTGGCGGCGGCGCCGGTGCTGTCGAAGAACCGCGACCGCATCGTGGGCGCCGTCTACGTCGGCGCCGAGACGGGCCCGGCCCTGGTCGAGCGGCTGAAGAAGAACCTCGACGTCGACATCGCCCTCCTGCTGCGCGGCAAGGTGATCGCGTCGTCGCGCGCGCCCGGCGAGATGGACGCGCTGCCCGAGCTGATCACCCATCACGCGAAAGAGATCGAGACCGCCAAGCGGACGCTGCCGATCAAGATGACGGTCGGAAAAGAGGACCTGATCGTCGTCGCGGCGCCGTTCCCGGGCCAGGCCGGCGAGCAGCAGGCCTACTACGCGCTGATCGGCGAGCACCCGGCCAACAGCGGCATCACCGCGCTGTTCGCGAACGCGACGTCCGACGACCTCAAGTGGGGCAACTTCCACTGGCTGCCGCTGATCACCGTCGTCTTCGGGGCGATCATCATCGGCCTCTTCCTGCAGCGTCTGGAGGTCGACGCGCCGATCGGCCGCCTGCGGCGGGAGCTGCAGCGGCTGGCGTCGGGGGACATCCCCAAGATCCAGGACCGAGACTACGGCGGCAAGGTCGGCGGTCTGGCGCGCGACATCAACGCCGCCGTCGAGCACTACACGCATGCGCCGACGCAACGGTCGGACATCGCGGGCAAGGATCTGAACGCGATCCTGGGACCGTCGGGCGGCAGCACGTTCGATCTGCCCGAGGCTGGTTCGGCCTTCGCGGGCGGCACGCCGCCGCCGGCCTTCGCGCCGCCGCCGCCGCCGTCATTCTCGGCACCGCCGCCGCCGTCTTCGTTCGCGGCGCCGCCGCTGCCCAGCTTCTCGCCGCCGCCTGCCCCCAGCTTCGCAGAGCCGCAGCCATTCAACGCTGCGGCCCTCGGCTTCGGCCCCAGCGGCGGCAGCGCATCCGCGTCGAGCCCGTCGGGGAGCAACGACATTTCGCTGCCGGGCGCGACCAAGCCGTCTGCCTGGGGCCAGTCGCTGCCGAGTCAGAACGGCGAAACTTCGGGGGTGGACAACGAGGCGACGCGCGTCGTGCCGTACGATGCGGAAGAGGAAGAGGAGGCGCACTTCCGCAACATCTTCGACGACTTCATCGCCAAGAAGCGCGATTGCGGCGAATCGACGGTCGGGCTGACGCGCGACAAGTTCCTCCAGAAGCTGCGGGAGAACAAGGCGAGCCTGGTCGCGAAGCACAATTGCCGCACGGTCCGCTTCAGCGTCTACGTGAAGGACGGCAAGGCCGCGCTCAAGGCGACGCCGATCCGCGAATAGCGGTAGGCTGACCCGATGGCAAGGCGGCCGGAAGACCGTACCCCGGAGTCCTTCGAGGACGGTCCGACCAACCTGGATCCGACCGGCACCATTCCCGAGCGCCGCGAGGTGGTGCCTGCTTCGGAACGCAACACCGGAACCTACGCCGGCAGCCCGGAGTTCGTGGCCGGCCGCGAGGCGGGCTACGAGGCCGGCTTCAAGGCGGGCGTCGATCGGGCGATCGCGGCGCTGCGCACCGAGCTGACCCGAGCCGGCGCCACGCCCGACGAGATAGACCGCGTCGTCGCCCGGATCAAATCCGTCGCGAAGGCCGGCCGCTGAGCGCCCCTCACCCTAACCGTCTATCCACGCTACCGCTTCGCGGGGCGAGGGGACCTGAGGCCTCATTCTTCCTCCCTCTCCCGCTTGCGGGAGAGGGTCGGGGAGAGGGCCCGACCTGACTACTGAATCAGGAGTTTGTCGGGACTGGCTTCCTCGCCGCCGCCGGCGGCGGCGTGCTCGGTCGGGGCGGTGCCGTCCAGGAACACCTCGTCCAGCGTTCCCGACTCCTGCCCGGCCGCCGCGAGCAGACCGCTCGCCTTGTCGATGCGCTGGACGACGATGCCGGGCGGCTGCGCGAAATCCTTGGTCGGCCGCCCCGCCGTCGCCTTCGACATGAAGTCGGCCCAGATCGGCGCCGCGGTCTTGCCGCCCGCCTCGCCGCGCCCGAGCTTCTTCATGTCGTCGAAGCCGACCCAGACCGCGCAGAGCAGATCGGGCGTGAAGCCGACGAACCAGGCGTCGCGCTGCCCGTTCGAGGTGCCGGTCTTGCCCGCCGCCGGGCGGCGCAGCTTGCCGGCGACGGCGCCGTGCGCGGTCCCCTCGTCGATCACGCTGCGCATCAGCGACACCATCACGTAGGCGATCTCGGGCTTCAGCGTCGGCGCCAGCTGTGGCGGTGGCAGCGCCTCGCCGCCAATCGCGCGGATCGACACCGGCTGCCCGACGATGCCGCCGCTCGCGAACGTCGCGTAGACGTTGGCGAGCTCGACCGGCGTCACCACCAGCGATCCGAGCGCCAGCGACAGCCCGACGTCCGGCGCGATCGGCGAGGTGACGCCGACGCGGGTCGCGAACGCCCGCGCCTGATCCAGCCCCACCTCCGACAGCACCTTGATCGCGACCGTGTTGATCGACTGCGCCAGCGCGGTGCGCACCCGCACCGGCCCGCGGAACTCTTCCTTCTCGTAGTTCTGCGGCTTCCACAGCTCGTAGACCTCGGGCGCATCGTTCAGGATCGTCGCGGGTGTGATCCGGTGCGCCTCGATCGCGGCACCGTAGATCACCGGCTTGAACGCCGACCCCGGCTGCCGGTGGGCGCGCTGGGAACGATCGAAGCCGCCCGCGTGATAGTCGTAGCCGCCCACCAGCGCCAGGAGCTCGCGCGTCGTCGGATCCATCACCACCATCGCCGCCTGCGGGCCCAGCTCCAGCGCGAGCGGCAGCGGGCCATCCTCCGTGTGAGGGCGATCCTCGGCCAGGCGGACGCGCACCAGGTCGCCGGGCTTGAAGCGATCTGCGACTGGCTTGGTCCCCTTCGCGTAGCGCGGCTCGAGGCTGAAATCGACCACGCCTTCGCGCGTGGGCGGCTCCAGCGGCGGCGGAGGCGGCGCCTTCGCCGCCCGTGTCCGCCGACCCGCAGGCTCCGGCGGGGGCGGCGCGCTGGGAGCGCCCGCGCCGACGTCGACGTACAGCTTGCCGAGCTTCGGATTGGTGGGGCTGGTCGCGTCCTTCTCGAACCGGATCACGATCCCCTCGACGATCTCCGACCCCTTGAGGAACTTCTGGTACGTCTTGCCGAGCTCGCGCCGCTGGACGTCGAGCAGCTTGCCCGTCACGTGGCCCGACGGCCCGCGGAAGCCCTGACGCGCGTCGAGATCCTCGAGCCCGTGCTCCAGCGACGTGCGCGCCAGCTCTTGCAGGCGCGCGTCCAGCGTCGTCGATACGGTGGTGCCCGCCTCGAACGCGGCCGATTCGCCCATCTTCTCGGCGAGGGTGTGGGCGACGACGTCGACCTCCTCGGCGGCGACGCCGCGCGCGGCGGCGGTCTCGCGCGCCAGCCGGATCGGCTGGGCGGCGATCCGCTCCGCCTCCTTCCGCGCGATGTAACCGTGGTCCGCCATCTGGCCGAGGACGTACCGCTGCCGCGCTTTTGCGGCCTCCGGATGCTTGCGCGGCGACAGCCGCTCCGGGCTCTGCGGCAAACCGGCCAGCAGCGCCGCCTCGGCCAGATCGACGTCGCGGATCGACTTGCCGAAGAAGTAGCGCGCCGCCTCCTCGCACCCGTAGCGGCCGTGACCGTAATAGATCTGATTCAGGTAGAGCCCGAGGATCTCTTCCTTCGACAGCTTGTCGCTGAGCCGGTGGGCCAGGATGATCTCCTGCACCTTGCGCTTCATCGTGCGCTCCGGCGTCAGCAAGAGGTTCTTGATCACCTGCTGCGTGATCGTCGATCCGCCCTGCGCCTTCCGGCCGCGCAGCACGTTGGTGATGAACGCGCGCGCCATCCCCATGTAGTCGACGCCGCCGTGCTTGAAGTAGTCGGCATCCTCGGCGGCGATCACCGCCTGCACCATCACCTTCGGGATCGCCGAATAAGGGACAACGGTCCGCTTCTCCGAACCGAGCTCGCCGATCGGGACGTTGTTCCGATCGAGGATCCGCGTCACCTGCTTCGGGTGGTACTCGTCCAGGCGGCTGACGTTCGGCATCTTCGGGTCGCTGCCCCAGTACGCGAACATGCCGACGACGACGGCGACGCCGATGAACGTCGCCAGCACGCCCGCCTTGATCGCGCGGCCGAGCCAGATCCGCCAGGCCGGCCGATCACCGCCACCGCCCCGGCTCGGCATCGATCGCACCGTGCGCCTCGACGTGCTGCCGCCGCCCCGGCGCGACGCGCGCGGGTCGCGATCATCCAGCGACGGTCCGGCCGGCATTCCGGCAGTCTATCGCCGGATCGCGCCGGTTCAAGAAAACGCCAAGCCTTTTGCCAAGTTGATTGACACGAAAGATATCTTCGCGCGATGTGAATGGTATCTTGGCGCGCGATGCGTCTCGCGCCGGGGGAACGCCTGCTCAGCACCGACGGGCTGCTGGTCGGGTACGACGGCGCCGCCATCCTGCCGCCGCTGACGATGACCATCGGCGCCGGCGAGCTGTGGGCGGTGATCGGCCCCAACGGCTCGGGCAAATCGACCTTCCTGCGCACGGCGCTGGGGCTGGTGCCGCCCGTCGGCGGCAAGGTCGAGCGGCGCGCCGCGCTGCGGCTGGCCTACGTACCGCAGCAGGCGACGCTGGACACGATCTTCCCGATCTCGGTGGTCGACTTCGTGCTGATGGGCTTGCAGGGGGCGAGCAACGTCACGCTACTCAGCCGCGGCGCGAACCTGGCACGCGCGCAGGCCGCGCTGGACGAGGCGGGCGCGCGCGCTCTCGAGCGGCGCCAGCTCCGCGATCTGTCGGGCGGCCAGCGGCAGCGCGTGCTGGTCGCGCGGGCGCTGGCGACCGACGCGGATCTGATCTTTCTCGACGAGCCGACGAACGCGCTGGACGCCGCCGCCGAGCACCAGGTGCTGGAGCTGATCGAGCGCCTGCGCGCCAAGCGGGGCGCGGCCGTCGTGATGGTGACCCACCTGGTCGAGGACGGGCTGGAGCGCGCCGATCGGGCGCTGCTGCTCGATCGCGACCACGGCGTCGCCCTGTCGTCGACCGCGGCCGGCATGCACGCCCTCCCCGAATTCGTGCACATCTACGGCCGCTTCATCGGCCGCGGCGAGGCGACCCCGTGAGCGGCGCGGGCGCCGGCCCGACCTGGGCCGAGCTGTGGGCGAACCTGGCGATCTTCAAGGACGCGATCTGGGTGGGCGGGCTGGCAGGCGCGCTGCTGGGCGCGATCGGCGTCCACGTGGTGCTCCGGCGCATGGTGTTCGCGTCGTCGGCGATCGCCCAGGCGGCGGCGCTGGGCGTGGCGCTGTCGTTCTGGATCGCGGCGCTGGTCGATCCGACGGGCCACGCCGCCGGCCACGCGGCGGGCCCCGCCGCCCACGTCGCGCCGTCGCTGCTGTTCGAACCGGTGCTGTGGGCGATCGCGGCGTCGCTACTGGCGACGCTGGTGTTCGTCGCCAACCCGGTCCACCTGCACCTGACGCGTGAGAGCCTGCTCGGCTTCGTCTTCCTGGCCAGCGGCGCCGGCGCGGTGATCGTCGGCGACAAGATCACCCAGGAGGCGCACGACCTGGCGGCCATCCTGTTCGGCAGCGCCGTGGTGGTGCAGCACAGCGATCTGGTGCTGGTGGCGTCGGCGACGGTGGTCTTGCTGGGCGGACACCTGGTGCTCTGGCGGGCCTTGCTGTTCGCCGGCTACGATCCGATGGGGGCGCGCGTCCAGGGGATGCCGGTGCGCCCGCTGAACACCTTCCTGTTCCTGTCGGTCGGTCTTTCGGTCGCGCTCTGCACGCGCGCGCTGGGGGCGCTGCCGGTGTTCGCGTTCAGCGTGCTGCCCGCCATGACGGCGCTGGCGCTGACCGCGCGCATCGGCCTGGTGTTCGTGCTGGCGACGCTGCTCGGCGCGGTCTCGGGCGTCGGCGGCTACATGGTCTCGTTCAAGGGCGATCTCCCGGTCGGCGCGACGCAGACCGCGACCGCCGCCGCGCTGCTGACCGCGGCGCTGGTCTGGCGCTTCGCCCGCGCGCGCTACGAACGCCGGGCCAGGACCAGCAACTGAGTCACTTCTGCAGGAGCTCATCAGAGTCAAGCGGGCAGCCGGGCGCCCGAAGGACTTCGAAGCGATAGCCGAGCTCGAAAAGCTGCTGGAGCTTCAGGTCGAGATCTCCTTGTTCGGCGCCACCTGTCGCTGCATCGATCTCCACGAACTCTGGCCAACTGTCTGAATTTCACCCTGCGAACGACGTTGGGCGACCTCGATCTGCTGGGGGAAATCACCGCGGGTGGCGGGTACGAAGCGTTGGCTGCGCGTATGTCGTTCGGAGCGCTCCGTGCGCGGCGGCCGCGACGCCGCCGACAATGATGAAGTCGACATTGGCGCGAGAGAGGCGCTCGATTAGCGCCTTGAAGTCGGTCATTGCCCCTTGAGCGCTGGGTTCCCCCGCCGCATCTCCTCGATTAGCCGTTGCATCTCCATGATCGCCAGAACCCGCTCCTCGGGCGTCTTCTTCAAGCTCTCTTCGAGAAGGGTGACGTCGATGTCCTTCTTGTAGGCATCGATCACCGGATCAGAAGAACGCTCGTCGGCCTTCATCGTCATGCGATCTTAGCACCGGTCAGCGTCCGGCGGCACGGGCCAGGACGACGTCGGCGCCGCGTACGGACGCCGCGTAGAAGCGGGCGCGCAGCGCGAGCACGGCGGCTTCGTCGAGATCGCCGGCGCGGCCGATGGCCCGCCGCCGCAGCTGCGCCGCGCGCTCGACGATCAGCGCGGCGGCGACCGAGAGGTTGAGGCTGCGGGTCATGCCCGGCATCGGGATGCCGAAGACGACGTCCGCGGCCGCGCGCGCATCGCCCGTCAGGCCTTCGTGCTCGTTGCCGATCATGACCGCGGCGGGACGGCCGAAGTCGAGATCGTCGACGGTGGCGGTCGCGCCCGGCACCGCCGCATAGACGGCGAAACCGTCGGCGCGCAGCGCCGCGACGGCGGCGGCCAGCGTCGGGTGGCGAACGACGTCCAGCCACTTTTCGCACCCCTGCGTCACGGTGCTGGAGAACCGGAACGGCTCGACGCTTTCGATCACGTCGACGCGCTGGAGCCCGAACCCCTCCGCGCTGCGCAGCACCGCG
>DATFXS010000167.1:0-6278 GCA_035315605.1 Polyangia bacterium | reverse complement strand
TCCACCCCTGCCGGGAGATCGACGATGGGAAAGCGAGAGCGACGCGGGATGTTCGGGGGGCTGGCGCTGGTGGTCGCCGCGGGGTGTGGCGGCGACCCGCCGCCCACGCACCTCGGAACGGACGTCCTGAACGGCGACAGTCTGGACTACGCTGTCGTCGCCGTCGGCGCCGACGGGACGACGTACTTCGGCGACAGCTTCTCTGGATCGATCGACATCGATCCCCTCGGGGCGGGGGACGTGCGGATGGGGATCGGCGGCGGCCGCGCGACGATCCTCTGGCGGACACGAGCAGACGGAACGCGCGACTGGATCCGCACGCTCGACGGCAACGAGTCCAGCGCGATGTCGACCAGCTGGCGGGCGAACGACGGCGCGGTCTTCATTGCCGGGGCCGCCTCGGTCACGAAGCTGGATCCCGCGGGCGATGCGGTCTGGACCACGCCGTGCGCGAGCTGGGGTTGCGCCGCCGACTTCGGCGTCGCCAGCGCGGCGGCGACGTCGGACGGAGGGATCGTCCTCCTCGGCGCGGACAAGAGCCTGGTCCGTCTGGCCGGCGACGGGAGCGTCGCCTGGACCTCGACGGCGGCGCAGCTTGGCTCCGCCTGCACCGATCTGGCGTTCGCGAAGGTGCTGGAGGCGCCCGACGGGACGTTGTTGATCGGAGGCGATGCGCTCACGCCGTGCGCCGGCGCATCGGCGTCGTACCCGTGGGGCATGTTCATCTTGAGGCTGGACGCCGGCGGCAATCTCGTCGCCAGCCGCACGGTTCAGAACCTGGACGACAACGCAGAGGCGTACCTGCTCGACATGGCCGTCGCCCCGGACGGTTCGGTCTTCGCGTCGGGGGACATCCAGGGGACAGTCGATTTCGACGACGGCCCCGGTCAGGTCGTGCGCTCGGCCGGCGCCGGCGCCGCCGGCTTCGCGATGAAGATGCGGCCGGATTTCTCGCTCGTCGCGGCCGCCAAGACGTCGGCGAACCAGAACTTCCTCGATCTGATCGCGCCCGCGCCGGACGGTGGTCTGGTCGGCGTCGAGCACCACGACAACCAGCGCTACGGCGGGGTCACCGATCCCTACCTCGTCGTGCTGGACCAGACCCTCGGCGCGCGGTCATCGCTTCGCCTGGCCGGCACGTACAGCTTCGTCACGGGCCTCGCCGCCGGCGGCGGCGTGATCGCCGTGGTCGGCATGGGACCGGCGAACGAGATCGTTCCGGGCGCCAGCGCCGCCAGCGTCCCGGCCGGGCTGTTCCTGGCGCGTTACCGGCTTTGAAGGATGTGCCGATCGCCGGCGTGGAACGGTAGCCGCCTGCCGAGATTGCCGTAGATTTCACGGCATGAGCGGTCTCCCGGACACGACGTTGCAGCTCAACTCGGGCGCGCGGATCCCGCAGGTCGGGCTCGGCGTCTGGCAGACGCCCTCCGGCGCGACGACGCGGCAAGCGGTGGCCGCTGCGCTGGACGGCGGATACCGCCACGTCGACACCGCCCGCATCTACGGGAACGAGGCCGACGTCGGCGCCGCCGTGCGGGAAAGCCGCGTCGCGCGCGACGCGGTCTTCGTGACGACGAAGCTGTGGAACGCCGATCAGGGATACGATCCGGCGCTGCGTGCGTTCGACGCGAGCTTGCAACGGCTCGGCCTCGAATATGTGGACCTCTATCTGATTCACTGGCCGGTCGCGGGGCGGCGGCTGGAATCGTGGCGAGCGCTTGAGCGCATCCACGCGGAGGGCCGGGCGCGTTCGATCGGCGTCAGCAATTTCTTGGTGCCGCACCTGCAGGAGCTGCTGGGCAAGGCGAAAAGGATTCCGGCCGTCAACCAGATCGAGGTGTCGCCGTTCCTGCAGCGACGCGACACGCGCGCGCTCTGCGCCAAGCACGGCATCGTCGTCGAGGCGTACAGTCCGCTCACGCACGGACAGCGCCTGGATCACCCGGCCGTCGCGGATGTCGCGCGGCGCGCCGGACGTTCCGTCGCGCAGGTGCTGCTGCGATGGGGGCTGCAGCACGGCATGGTCGTGCTGCCGAAATCGACTAAGCCGGCGCGGATCGCCGAGAACGGCGCGCTGTTCGATTTCTCATTGGACGGCCGTGAGATGCAGGAGCTGGACGCGCTCGAAGAGGGTCTGGTCACGGGGTGGGATCCGGCCGAGCAGGCGTGATCAGCCGGAACGTCAGGCTCACCCGTTCGTCGGTCACGCGCGGCTCGCGCGGGATGCCGTGGCGGAAGCGGCGCTGGCAGGCGCCGCGCATGACCAGCAGGCTGCCGGACGGCAGCTCGACGGCGCGGCGCTCGCCGTCGCGGGGGCGGCGCGGCACCAGCGTCAGCCGCCGGGTGGCGCCGAGCGACAGCGTCGCCACCACCGGATCGGGCCCCAGCTCCGGCTCGTCGTCCGCGTGCATCCCCATGTTGTCGCGGCCGTCGCGATAGCGATTGAGCAGGACGTGGTTGAAGCGCGCGTCGGCGAATTCGTTCACGCGTTCGGTCAGCGCGCGGACCGTGGCCGTGAACGGGCGCGGCTCCAGCGTCTGGCCCGAGTAGCGGTACGGGACGTCGCCCGCCCAGCCGACCAGCCGCGGCTGCATGATCCGCTTGCCGTAAAGGACGATCTCGCGCTCGACCCACGTCACCTCGGTCCGCACGGCGGCGAGACAGCGCGCCGCCTCGTCCGCGGACAGCCAGCCGGGCTTGAAGTCGAGCCAGCTGTCGGCGGCGAGCGCGATGGCAGCCACGGCGAGCTCACCCTTTCGCGCGCCGCCGCGCCATCCACCAGTCCCATAGAAGGATGGCGGCGCCCAGCAGCTCGCCGGCCAGCGTGACCGGGCTCAGGATCATCGTCAGGTGGTGGCCGAGGTTCCGGAACGGATAGACCGGGAAGTGCCAGCCGAGCAGCGGCCAGAGCAGCGTGCCCCTGTTCATCGACAGGCCGACGCAGTCGAGGACGAGGTGGGTCGCGACGCCGATGGCGATGGCGCGCAGGGGCGGGGACCGCGTCAGGCGCGCGGCGATGCTCAGGACCAGAAGGAACAGCGCCGTGTGCGCGAACAGGTGCGTGCCGGAGAGAACGTCGCCCCGCCTGCCGCTGAGCCAGAACGGGACATAGAAGAGGGGCTTGTCGATCAGATCGGGGAGGAGCGTGCCCAGGAAGAACGCGCGTTTCTCGACGGAGGAGAAGCGGCGATAGGGGCGCGTCGCGAGCTTCTTGCCGATGCCCAGATGGCCGAGAGCGAACACGTCGTCATCATGGATGGCGAGCAGCGATCCACCAAGCCCACGATGTTGCGGGATTGTCGGTCGCGTTGAGCCGCTTCGGCGTGAACATGCACTCAGAGGCCATGACCCCCGGCGGACGATGCGCGCTCGTGCTGCTGGCGGCGGTCGCCGGTGGCTGCGGCGGCAAGGGCGATTCCACGGATGGCGGCGACGCCGGCGGGCTGGAGGTCGGCGTGCCGGAGGTCGGCGTGCCGGAGGTCGGCGGCCCGGAAGTTGGCAGCGTCGACAAGGTGCCGTGTCCCACCGGCGGCGCGGGGTACTTGCAGATCGCCGTGCAGGGGCTGCCGGCGGGAATCACGCCCCAGGTGCAACTGACGGGCGGCGGCTTGCAAGATTCGCTGGTCCTGGTGGACGGCGCGCCCGTGCATCCGGACGCCGGCCCGGGCTACGTCATCTCGTGGCGGCGGGTCATTCTGGAACCGGCCGCCGGCAGCGCGGTCGGAAAGGTGTTCTCACCCGTCGCTGTCGATTTCGACGGATGCGTTCGGGCCGACACGACGACGACTGTGACGCTCGACTACGCGGAGGAGCCCGGCGGCGAAAAGCTGTGGATGACGGTCATCAATCCCGCCGTGGTCAATCACGTCCTGGCCGGCTTCGGTGGCCGAGACATCGCCGCCTCGGGGGTGACGAAGCCGGTCGTCTGGAAGTCGACCGACAATCCCGACCGGGGCGTCGGGGGCGCCTTCGACGCTCGGGGGAACTTCTGGTTGCCCGGCGGCGGTCGCGTCGACATGTACGCGATGTCGACCCTCGGGGTTTCGAGCGGTGCGCCGCCGGCCGTGTCGCTGATGCAGCCCGCGGGCGTCACCACCCACTTTGCAGCGTTCGACCTGCAGGGCACGCTCTGGGTTTCGCGCGGGACGCCCGGCTCTGAATACAGCGTGGTCGGCTACGCGGCGTCGTCGCTGGGGACGTCAGGAACGCCGACGCCCGCGGTCGTGCTGGCCAGCTCGGACATCACCAACCCGGGCGGCCTGGCCTTCGATAGCGACGGCAACCTCTGGGTGGCCGACAACAGCAGCGACAAGGTCCTGAAGTTCACTCCCGCGCAGCTGGCGACTTCCTACGCCGGGCCGGCGGACACGGTGATCATGACGAAGACCGCCGACACGGCGAGTCCGCCCGACGTGCGCTACCTCAGCCCCAACACGCTCGCGTTCGACAGGATGGGCAATCTGTGGGTCGGCTACCGGGAAGTCACCGTCAAGCTGACACCGGCTCAGCAGACCGTGTCGGCCGACATCGCCGGGCCGTTCATCATCAACCTGTCGGGCGGCTACGGAAGCTTCGCCTTCGACGAGTCCGGCGGCATGTGGATCAGGGGAGCTTTTGGCGGCGTCGCGCAGTTCTCACATTTTCCGGCGGCAGCGCTGGCGACGGGGGGCGATGTGTCCATGGCCGCGGACATCGTGATCGAGAGCGATGAGATCGGCCTTGCCGAGTCGATCGTCCTCAACCCGGCTCCGACCTGGTCGCCCGTCAACGCGGGCTTCTTCTGACCGTCCGCGCGCAACGGCGCCGTGTTAGCGTGAATGTGTGGGCGCACTCGGTGTGGTGACATTGCTATTGCTGGCTGGACCGGCAAGCGACGTCGACGGCGGCGGGACGGAAGCGGCGCCGCCGCTGGAGCGGATTGCGTTCGCGCACGACAGCGCCGAGCTGACGGCGGCGTCGCTGGCGCGGCTGGACGCGGTCGCGACGACGATCAAGGGGAGGCCGCAGGCGTTTCCGACCGTCGCGTTGGATGGGCACGGCGCGGACGACGAACACGCGGCGATGAAGCTGTCGCTGGCGCGCGCCTCGACGGTGCGGCTGGCGCTGATCGCGCGCGGGGTCGACGCGAGCCGGCTTCTGGTGCGGGCCTCCGGCGCGACGGCGCCCGTCTGCACGCAGCAGAACGAGGGTTGCCGGGCGCGCGATCGGACCGTCGAGTTCGTCGTTCTGGCCGCGGCCAAGCCGCCGGTCGCGGCCGAGGCAGAGAAACCCGCCGCCGCCCAGGGCGAGCCGGCGCCGGCCAAGCCGGCGGCCGCCGACCCGATGCCGCTGGTGGGCGTCGAGTTCAAGAAGGCGAGCGCGGTGATTCGCCCCGAGGCGCTCGGGGAGCTCGACATCCTGGCCGGGTTCCTGAAGTCGACGCCGGCGTCGATCGAGATCCTCGGTTACGCCGACCGGGACGAGCGGCACGCGCCCGCGCTGGCCGCGTCGCGCGCCCAGGCGGTGCGCGCTTACTTGCGCGCGTGCGGTGTCTCCGACCAACATCTGATCGCGCGCGCCGCGGACGGCGGGGCGAAGTGTCGGACGCGCGATGAGGCGTGCCACGCGCGAAACCGCCGGACGGAGCTGCGGTTCGTGGAAACGGGGGCGCCGGCGCGTGCGGCCGGCGATGCGGCCGCAGCGCCTGCGCGCTGGCCGTAGGGGACCGGACGCGTCGCTCCTGATATTCTCGCCGCATGGCTGACCTGCGCGTGATCGGGGCGGGGCTGGGGCGGACGGGGACACATTCGTTGAAGCTGGCGCTGGAGCGGTTGCTCGGCGCCCCCTGCTATCACATGGCCGAGGTGTTTCGGCGGCCGCCGGACGTGCCGATCTGGCATGCGGCGGCGAGGGGCGAGCGGGTCGACTGGCGCGCGCTGTTCGCTGATTACGCGGCGGTGGTCGACTGGCCGGCGGCGGCGTTCTGGTCGCAGATCGCCGAGGCGTTCCCGGACGCGATCATCTTGCTGTCGGTTCGCGACGCCGACGGTTGGTGGAAGAGCGCCTCGAGCACCATCTTCGAGATCTACAAGCGCCCGCCCAAACCGGACGACAACCCCGACTTCAAGCCGATGCTCGCCGACATGTTCGGCAAGAACTTCACGCCGAACTTCCTGGAAGAGGCGGCCGCGAAGGCGGCGTTCGATCGTCACAACGCTGACGTCCGGAAGCGCGCGCCCGCGAAACGCCTCGTCGAATGGCGGGTGACCGACGGGTGGGGGCCGCTGTGCGCGGCGCTC
>DATFXS010000166.1:0-6413 GCA_035315605.1 Polyangia bacterium | reverse complement strand
GCGGATCCCAATTCGCGCCATCCCACCATGCGCGCGTTGCTGGTGGCCCTGCGCCACGATCCGGCGCGGCGGAGGCGTCGTGTGGCCGCTGTTGCCGCGGTCGCGGTCGTGTTGCTGGCCGGCATCGCCACCATGCAACGGGTGGCGACCCGCGGGCAGCGGATGTGTGTGGCCGCAGGGCAAAAGCTGGGCGGCATCTGGGAGCCGCCCCACCAGTCGAGTCGCCCGCGCCGCGAGGCGATCCAGCGCGCGTTCGCGGCGACGGGCGTGTCGTTCGCCGGCGACACCTGGATCCGGGTCGAGGGGATGCTCGACGACTACACGCAACGCTGGTCCAGCATGTATGCCGACGCGTGCGAGGCGACCTACGTGCGAGGCGACCAGTCGTCGGAGGCTCTGGGTCTGCGCATGACCTGCCTCGAGGGCGCGCGCGGCGGGTTGCGCGCGCTTACCGACGTGCTTGCGCGCGCCAACAAAGCCGTGGTCACTCAGGCAGTCAACGCCGTCCAGGCGCTGCCGCCGATCGATCGTTGCGGGGACGCGGGGCGGCTTCCTTCCGCCGTGCCGCCTCCGGCCGACGCGGCGACCCGGGCCCAGGTGGCAGGGACGCGCGTCGATCTCGCCGAGGTGAAAGCGTTGATCGACACCGGACAGTGGGCCGAGGCGCGGCAGAAGGCGGTGTCGGTCGTGGCGACGGCGCGCGCGATCGGATACGGTCCGCTGCTCGCCGAAGCGTTGGAAGCTCAAGGTCAGGTCGAGGGATCGATGGGCGATTTGGTCGCCGGTGCCAAGCTGACCGAAGAGGCGTTCTGGACCGCGCTGTCCAGCCGAACGGACGAGGTCGCCCTCGAGTGCGCCGCGTTGTTGTCCGGGATGACCGGCTACACCCTCGGTCAGTATGACGAGGCGATGCGCTGGGACCGCCTGGGCCAGGCGATCTTGAACCGTCTGGGCCCGGGACACGAACGAGCGGCGGCGTGGATGGCGCAGGGTCGCGCCCTCATCCGGTTGAGGAAGGCGGAATTCAAGGAGGCCCTCGCCGACCTGCGTTGGGCGCTGGCGCTCAAGCAGAAAATTCTTCGGCCGGACGATTCCGACCTGGCCAGGTCCTGGGCGTCAATCGGTTCGACGTTGATCGAGATGGGGGATATCGCTGGTGCTCTCGATGCGTATCAGAAGCAGCTCGAGGTGCTGCGGAGCGCGCACGGACCCAGCAGCCCGTTGCTGGGCCATGCGCTCGGCAACCGGGGCGAAGCGTTGGCGCTGCTCGGCCGCCACGCCGAGGCGGAGAAGGACCTGCGTGAATCGCTCGTCCACTGGGCGCAGATGGTCCCGCCGGACCACCCGTGGATCGCTTATCCGCTGACCGCGCTCGGCAAGTCGCTGATCGCGAGCGGTCGTGCGCGCGAGGCCGTGCCGATCCTGGAGCGGGCGGTCCGGATCCGCGAGCGCGGCGAGCCGAACCGAGACATGGTCGCGGAGAGCCGGTTCGCGCTGGCCCGCGCCCGCTGGGAGGCGGGCGGCGATCGCGACGCCGCGCGAACGCTCGCCGTCACGGCCCGCGACGGCTACCGCGAATTGCCAGGGCAGGCGAAGCACGCGGCCGAAATCGACGGCTGGCTCGCCGCCCACGGCCGCTCCGGCAGCGCCCCCCTCGCCCAGCACTGAGATCGGCTCGATTTTGGCGATCGCCGTCGACTCGGCGTCTAATCGGAGGACATGGGCTGGCTCAAGGCACACGTCCGCAACAAGATGGTCGCGGGGACGCTGGCCGCCATCCCCGTGGCCGTCACGATCTTCATCCTCTGGTACGTCGACAGCAAGGCGCGCGAGGTCCTGCACGTCCGCACGCCGCTGGTCGGCATCGCGATCACGATCGTCGTCATCTACGTGCTCGGCGTGTTCGTCACGAGCGTCGTCGGCCAGTTCATGCTGCGCGTCTTCGACCATGTGATCCGGCGCGTGCCCGGGTTGCGCGACCTTTACCGGTCGTGGAAGCAGGTGGCCCTGACCGACACGCAGGTCGGCATCTTCGCCCACGTCGTGCTGGTGCCGGACGACGCCGGCCGCGGCTGCGTCCTCGGCTTCACGAGCGGCCACGCCATCGACGGCGACCCCGGACTGTCGTGCGTGTTCGTGCCGGGCTCGCCGAACCCGACGACCGGGAAGCTGTACTTCGTCCCGACCACCCGCTGCATCCGCCTGCAGATGAGCCCGCAGGAGGCGCTGAAGATGATCATCTCGGGCGGCAACTACGTCCCGGGCGCTGTCGGCAAGGGAACGGTCGGCCGCTATCCGCTGCCCGGGCAGTGGTGACGGCGCCCCCGCCGCTTCACTTATAAGGCAGAACGACGATCTCGGCGGCCGGGCGCGGCTTCATCGGCGACAGCGCGATCGCGCGCGCGGTCTCGCGGCGGACGTTCGACTTGCCCTCGACGAACAGCGCCAGCGGCTCCAGCTCCTTGATGGTCGAGGCGTCGGTCCTGTAGTGCATCGGGATCACCATGATGCGCGGCCGCAGCTGCTCGATGACCCGGGTCGCCTTCAGCGCGTCGATCGTGAACGTGCCGCCGACGGGGACCAGCAGCACGTCGACGGCGCCGATCGCCGCCAGCTGCTCGTCGTTGAGGACGTGGCCCAGATCGCCGAGATGCGCGATGCGGACGCCGCCGACCTCGAAGATGAACACGGTGTCGAGGCCGCGCTTCGCGCCGCGGTCTTCGTCGTGGTAGACGCCGACCGATCGGATCGAGACGTCCTTGAACTTTTCGTCGACGCGCGCCCAGCCCTTCTTGTCCGCCGTCAGCCCGTGGATGACGCGCGGCTTGCCGGTGACGAAGCCGAGGTTGTTGTGATCGTAGTGCTCGTGGCTGACGGTGATGACGTCCGCCTTGAGGCCCTGGGGCAACTCGTAGCCGATCCCTTTCGGGATCGGATCCATGACGATGCGCGTCCCGGCCGCCGTCTCGAGCAGGAAGCAGGACTGGCCGTACCAGGTCAGCTTGCCGGCGGGCGGGGCGGCGCCCGCGCGCGCGGGCAGGCCTAGCAGGACGGCCAGCACGGCCGCACGGAGGAGGTGGAGGCGCATCGGCGTGGCATGATAACTCACGCGATGTCCGAGGAAGCGCCCCCGCCGCCCGCCGACGAGCCGCCGTCGCTGAGCTTACGCGACGCGGAGGTCGCGCCGCCGCGCAAGACGCTGGCCGAGATCCTGGACGGGCTGCCGACCGAGCCCGGCGTCTACATCATGAAAGACGGGCGCGGGAAGATCATCTACATCGGCAAGGCGGCCGTGCTGCGCAACCGCGTGCGCCAGTACTTCCAGCCCGCCACCAGCGACATCCGCGATTTCGTCCCGCTGCTGGAAGGGATCGTCGCCGACATCGAGACCGTCATCACCGCGAACGAGAAGGAGGCGCTGCTTCTCGAGAACACGCTGATCAAGCGCCACCAGCCGCGCTTCAACGTCAACCTGAAGGACGACAAGAACTACCTGGTGCTGCGGCTGGACCCGAAGGCTGAGTGGCCGCGGCTGGAGGTGGTCCGCCGCCTGGGCGACGACGGCGCCCACTACTTCGGCCCGTACCATTCGGCGACATCGTGCCGCGAGGCGCTGCGGGTCGTGAACCGGCACTTCCAGCTTCGCACCTGCACCGATCACGTGCTGCACAACCGGCGTCGGCCGTGCCTGCAGTACCAGATCAAGCGCTGCCCGGCGCCGTGCGTGCTGCCGGTCCCGCGCGAGCAGTACGACGATCAGGTGCGGGACGTGCGCCTGTTCCTCGACGGCAAGAGCGACGAGCTGCTCGAGCGCCTGCAGGCGCGCATGAAGGACGCGGCGGCGCGCACCGAGTTCGAGGTCGCCGCCGAGATCCGCGATCAGATCCGCGCGCTGGAAGTGACGCTGGAGGAGCAGCAGGTCGTGTCGGCCGACTTCGTCGACCAGGACGTCATCGGCTATTACCGGGAAGGCATCGCGCTGGAGATCGTGGTGATGTCGATCCGCGTCGGCAAGCTGTCGGGCAACCGCGCGTTCTCGTTCACGGGCCAGGAATTTCCGGACGCCGAGCTGATCTCGTCGTTCGTCGGTCTGTATTACGACATGGGCGCGGGGGCGCCGGACGAGCTGCTGCTGCCGATCGAGATCGAGGACGCGGCGCTGAAGGCGGACTGGCTGTCCGAGCGGCGCGCGGCGCAGGCCAGCGCGGCAGGGGGCGGACGGAAGAAGAAGGTGGAGGTGCTGGTTCCCCAGCGCGGCGACCGGCGCAAGCTGATCGACCTGGCACGCAAGAACGCCGCCGCCAGCTTCGCCACCCGGCGCAACGCGCGCGCCGACACCGAGCTGGCGCTCGGGAAGCTGCAGAAGCGCCTCAAGCTGGCGCGCCTGCCGCGCGTGATCGAGTGCTACGATGTCTCGCACCTGCAGGGCTTCGCGACCGTCGCGTCGATGGTCGTGTTCGTCGACGGGCGCCCGGAGAAGGCGCGCTACCGGACCTACAAGGTGCGGGCGCCGGCGGCGGCGGGCGGCGATCCGCGCCGCAACGACGACTTCGCGTCGATGTACGAGGTGCTGTCGCGCCGCTTCCGGCGCGCCAAGCAGGCAGACGGCGGCGACGACGACGCGGCCTGGAAGCTGCCCGACCTGATCGTCGTCGACGGCGGCAAGGGACAGCTGGCGATGGCCCTGGCGGCGGCGCGCGACGTCGGCATCGACGTACGGCCCGGCGTCGGGTTGCCGATCGTGGCGCTCGCGAAGGAACGCGAGGACGAGAGCGAGCCGGCGGCCGCGGAGCCGACGGACGCGAAGCCCATCGAAGAAAAACCGGCCGAAAGCAAACCGGTCGAAGACAAGAAGAAAGCGGGTGCGACGAAGAAACCCGACCGCGTCTTCCTGCCACACGCGAAGGACGCCATCCCGATCCGCCCGAGCAGCGCCGAGATGTTCGTGCTGCAGGCGCTACGCGACGAGGCCCACCGCTTCGCGGTCAGCTTCCACCGCGGCCAGCGCCGCCGCCTCACGCTGCGGTCGTCGCTGTCCGACATCCCCGGCATCGGCCCCGGCCGCCAGCGCCAGCTCCTCCGTCACTTCGGCAGCATCAAGCGCGTCCGCCAGGCCAGCGTCGACGAGCTCTGCGCCGTCCCCGGAATCAGCCGCGCCGTCGCCGACGCCGTCCACGCCCACTGGGCGAAGCAACCCCTCGACGACGGCGCCGTCGTCGAGCCCCAGCCGACCGCCGAAGCCGCCGCCGCCGAACAACCCCACGCCGAGGAGCAGGCGATCGAGGCGGCGTTCACCGACGAGGAGACCCGCGGCTCAGGACCAGAGCTCTAAGGAAAACCGCACACTAAGACGCGTCGACCAACTCAGCAGCCGGTCGCGATCAGCGCCCCGACATCGAGGAATTCGACGTGTAGAAGGTTGAAGAGCGGGTCGAGGTACATGTCCACGATCTGGCAACCGATGTTGCCAGTGAGCAGGATGTCATCTACCGTCAGATTCGACACGCTCGTGTCGCCGCTGACGGCGTGGGAGGTGCCGGCCGAATCGACGACACGGCTGATCAAGAAGTCGAACTGAACGTCGGCCGTCGGGCCGGGCGTCGTATCGAACACCAACCCGCACTCTGCTGAGGCGGCCGGCAGGCCGACGACAAGGGGCGGCATCTCAACGCTAACTAGGATCGGGTCGGCCGAGGGCGGGCGCGGCGACGTCAGGCGCGCGCGCAGGACGACGTGCTCTTGATCCGCCCCAGCGGGCGTGATCTCGAGGCGCGGCAGATCGCCCGGGAGCGCGCCGAAGTCGAAGTGCAAGGGGCCGCAGACGCTGGAGGGAGCACCGGCCGGACAGCACATAGCAACAGTGCCGCCGCAACTCGGGTTCAGGTTTTGATCGAGGGTACCGGCGGCGACGATGTTCTGCAGCTTCGCGTTCGCGCAATCGAGTGGGTCGATCGCACTACCAGTGCCCGCTTGCCCACCAGTGCCCGCTGCGCCGGCATTGCCGCCCGCGCCCGACTGGCCGCCAGCACCGGATTGTCCGCCGGTCCCCCCGGGACCGCCGGCCGTTCCGGCTGTCCCATTCGTACCCGAGGCACCATTGCAGATGTACGCGGTTTGCTCGATCTCACCGTCGTCGAGGATGCCGTTGCCATTCGTGTCGCGGCCGACGTCCACCTGTTCGCCACCGTTGGGACAGTGCGAGCCTGCATCACTCAATTTCAGCAGCGAGCCAGGAGCGCCAGCGTCGCCTTGGGGACCCTGCGGTCCCGGCGGGCCCTGCGGGCCAGCGTCGCCTTGGGGCCCTTGCGGGCCGGAATTACCTTGCGAACCTTGCGGACCGGCGTCGCCCTGCGGACCTTGCGGACCGGCGTCGCCTTGTGGGCCCTGCGGACCCGTCGGCAGGGAGATCACCG
>DATFXS010000165.1:0-2070 GCA_035315605.1 Polyangia bacterium | reverse complement strand
TCCGCGCGCGCCATCGCCGCGGCCATCTCCGGCGGGTCGGCCGGCACGATCATCGTTCCGCGGCCTCCGGAAGCCGTCGCCGCGGCGGCCGGCTGGTACTGCACGGGCGACGGCGCGGGGCGCGGGAGCGCGGGAGTGGGCGCCGTCATCGGCGGCGACGGCGCAGGCGCGGCGACGGGAGACGGCGGCACGGCGACGGGAGACGGCGGCGCGGCGACGGGAGACGGCGGCGCGGCCGGGCGCGGCGGCGCCGCGGGCGGCGGGGCGACCGCGGGCGGGCGCGGCGGTGCTGGCACGCTCGCCGGCGGGGCGGCGACCACGCGTGCGGGTGGTGGCGGAGGCGGCGGTGGCTCTTGCACGGGCGCTGCCGGCATGGGGGGCAACGGCTCGCCGGTCGCCGCCGACCAGCGTTCGAGTGTCAGGCGCAGCTTCGCCTGGTCACCCAGGCGCGCGTATACCTCGCGCAGGCTCTCGAGAGCCGGCACATCGAACTCGTTGGCCTCCACCACGCTCTCGAAGACGCGGGCGGTGGCCAAGAGCTCGCGCTCCTCTTCCGGCGAAGGCCGGGGTTCAGGCGGAGCGATGGTCGCTCGCGCGCCGCATCTCCTCGGCGGTCAGCGGCGCGGCCAGCGCCCCCACCCGCTTCGGACGCTTGCGCGTCTCCTCGAGGATGCCACCAATAGACGTGCTGGCCTCGCGCGCGAACAGGCGGACCATGCCGACCGTCGTGCGCTCGTCGAAGATCGCCAGCAGGATGGTGTCGTCGTCGACGGTCGAGACGTGCATGCTCTCGCGCACGCCCTCGTGAAACAGCACCGAGAACTCGCTCTCGCCCAGCAGCCGGGCCAGCGCCGCCGTCGCGCTGAACGCGCCCGCCGCCAGCGCCCCGATCGATCCGGTGTCCAGCGTCCGCGAGACACCACTCTCGGCCAGGGGCTGGCCACTGCGGTCGATCAGCAACGCCGCGGCGCAGCTGGAGTCGGCGAGAAACCGGCCGAGCACGGCGTTGATCCGGGCCGCGTCGGCCTCGTGGATGACGATGTCGTGGACTCTCACGCGCCTGCCTCCTGTACTTGACCGAACTCTTTGACGAGTACCAGGCGCGACACCGTGTTCAAGGTGTCGAACACGCCGGTCCCATCGACGGCGACGGCCTCGAACGAGGGAACGCGCCGCTCGCCGCGGTTGAGGAGAAACTCCAGATAGTCGACCGGAGCGATCCGATCCAGGTCCCGCTTGTTGTACTGCAGCACCAGGGGAGTGGTGGCCAGGTTGAGGCCGTACTCCTTGAGGTTTTCGTCGAGGTTGCGGAAGCTCTCGACGTTGTCCCGCAGCCGATCCCACTGCGAATCGGCCACGAAGACGACTCCATCGACCCCGCGCAGCACGAGCTTGCGCGTCATGTTGTAGTGGGTCTGGCCGGGCACGGTGTAGAGCTGGAAGCGGGTGGTGAAGCCGCGCACCCCCAGCGCCGACACCGGCAGGAAGTCGAAGAACAGTGTCCGATCGTCGCCGGTGGCCAGCGAGATCATCTTGCCCTTGTTGCCGTCGGGCAGGCACTGGTGGATGTTCTGGAGATTCGCGGTCTTGCCGGCCAGTCCGGGGCCATAGTAGACGACCTTGAAGTTGATGACGCGGGCGGCGTAGTTGATGATCGACATGTCACTTCGCCTCCAGCAGCGCGGCGGCCTTCACGGTCGCGCGATGGGCGCGTCCCGGCAGCACCACCCGGCCGGCGGCCGCCAGCACCGCCGGACCTCCCATGCCGCGCAGCGGCCGCACGATCGCTCGCTCGCGACCGCGCCGGAGCACGACGGATTCGATCCGTCCCAGCGCGTCATCGTCGTGGCCGACCATCAGCGCGGTGTGCACCACGCGAGCGACGCCCACCAGCGTGCGATCGGCGTCGGCGCTGAAGGCATACACGCTGGGCCCACCCCCCTCGGCCGCCGCGGTGGAGGCGACGATCGAGCCGAAGGCGCCAAGCGCGCGCGTGGCGGCGGCCACGCTGCCGTTGGCGCTGGTCAGCGGGCTGGCGGACGTCGACAACGCCAACAGCGCGTCGTCCTG
>DATFXS010000164.1:0-14501 GCA_035315605.1 Polyangia bacterium | reverse complement strand
CCGCGCACGTGGCCGAACAGCTCCGACTCAAGCAGGTTCTCCGGGATGGCGCCGCAGTTGATGGTGATGAACGGCTGCTTGGCGCGCGGCGACCGCGCGTGCAGCTCGCGCGCGATCAGCTCCTTGCCGGTTCCGGTCTCGCCCGTGATCAGCACGGAGATGTCGGTGGTGGCGACCTTCTGCACCTTGCGGAAGACCTCCTGCATGCGCGGCGACGCGCCAAGAATCTCGCCGAAGCGGATCTGCTCGATGCGGTCGTGCAGCGATCGGTTGTCCAGCTTCAGCTCGTTGACCAGAAGGGCGTTGCGCACCAGCAGCGACGCCTGGGCGGCGAACACCATCATGATCTCCAGGTGCGACTGGTCGAACAGCTCGGCGACGTGGTCGTTGCCGACGTAGATGACGCCCAGCACGTTGCCCCGTTCCAGCAGCGGCACGCACATGACCGAGGTCAGCTTCAAGTTGACGACCGACAGCGAGTTCTTGAACGCCTCGTCGTTCAGGGCGTCCGAGATGATGAGCGGCTTGTGCGTCTTGACGACGTGCTCGATGATCGAATCCGACAGCTGGCGGACGGCGTCGGAGATCGTCTCGCGCCGGACGTTGCGAGCCACCTTGACGACCGGCTCGCCCGACTCCATCAGCACCAGGAATCCCTTGTCGGCGCTCGACACCTGGATCATGACGTCCAGCAGCTGATCCAGCAGGGCGGGCAGCTCGTAGCTGGCCATCAGCTTGTGGGAAAATTCGTAGAGCTGCTTGTACGACGCGAGCTCGGCCGACTTGCTGTCGGTGACGTCCTCGGCCACCGGCTGGTCGTATAGCGAGAACTCGATCTCGGCGCTGCCGATGCGGATGCGATCCTCGTGCTGCAGCTTGTGGCGGTTCTTCTTGCGGCCGTTGACGAACACCTCCGCGTCCTTCTCGGTCGTCGCCAGGTTGAACTCGCGGCCGTCGAAGTGGATGTGCACGTGGCTGTCGGCCAGGCCCGCGTCGGGGAGCGTGACGTCCGCCTCGTCGCTGCGTCCCAGCGACGTGATCTTCTTGTGGATGCGGTAGACCTTCGTCCCTTTGCCGGGCACCGCAAATTTGAGTGTGGCCATGGTTCCCGTTCCCCTTTCAGAATGTCCAGGCGGCGCCGAGGCCGTCGGGCAAAAGCGTGAAGCGCGCGCCTGACGTGGGCCGGCGCGTGATCTTGCCGCCGCCGCCGGATTCGTCCGGCAGCAGCACCTCGGGCTGGTGGTTGCGGATCGCGTCGATCACGCCCCAGATCGCGACCGCGAAGAACAGGCCGCCGCTCACCAGCTGGATGTCGAGCAGCGCCCGCGACCGGTCCTCCTGCGAATGATCGATGTCCTGCGGGTCGCACAGGACACCGGCTGGCGGGGTGACGTTGCAACGGCGATGCGGCGAGAGCCCGTAGAGCGCGAAGTTGGTGGTGAATGCTGCGACCGAGACCGCGGCCAGCGCCGCCTCGGTGCCGAAGAAGAACCAGCCTTTGCCGCGCTGCCCGTTCTGGAACTGGCCGGCGCCGAACGGGATGAAGTTGACCGTGTACGAGTGCCTCTCGTAGCGCAGGATCGTCGGCGGCGGCGTGATGGGGGGCGGCTTCGGGTGATTCTCGCGCTGGCGCCGCTTGGCCAGGATGTCCGCGATCGTCGCCTCTTCTTCCTTCAAGACGCCATTGAAGAAATCGACCACCCGCTGCGGATCCAGCAGCGGATCGAACCGATAGTCGGGGCGCAGCTCGAGCAGCTTCTTGAATTCCCTGCGGGCTTCGTCGGGGTTGTTCTCGAACAGGTAGGCGACGCCGAGCATGCGGTGCGCCTGCACGACCTCGCCCTCGCTGTCCAGGACGACCTCCGGATAGAGAAGGGGGTGGAGGATCTCGATGGCGCGCTGGTATTCGGCGCGGTCGAACGCGGTGCGTCCGCGCGCGAAGGCCTCGCGCGCCGCGGGCTGGACGGGCACGGGCGCGGTCGGCCCGACGGCCATCAGCGCTCCCGCCAACGCCGCCAGCGAAGCCAGGGTCACCTGCGAATCCCGAGGACTAGGAACGTCCTGATCGCGTCGAGCGAAGGCCGGCTTTGCCGGCCGGAGCTCATCGCGGGAGGGTTTGGGAACCCTTTGAGGATTCCCATCTTAGTTGCCGCCGCCCGACTTCAGCTTCACGACGTGCTTGAGACGCTGACCGGCCCGGACACGTACCCGCTCGCTGGCGAACGTGTCGCCGTCGTCGGCCGAGATCTCGATCTCCTTGCTGGAATCGTCGTCGGCGAAGAAGGGGATGTCGATCTCCTCGCCCGATCGCGCGGCGGTGACGGAGCCGTTGCGGTTGGGATCGCGCACCAGCACGCGCGCAGATGCGCCGGCTGGTTCCGTCGTCACGACCAGGTGCGCCGGCCGCCACTTCAGGCGGCGCGCGATGATCGAATCCGCCGGCACCGGCTGCTCCGGCCCGACCGACACGCGTTCGGGGAAGCAACAGTTGGAAGGGCTGCGGAATTCGATGACGTGGACGCCCGACCACGGCACGGAGATCTTGGTGTGGTCGACGTCGTAGCCGAACTGGCGCTGGCCGTCCAGATAGACGTCGACGTTCTGCGGCGTCGGCCCGAGCGAGAACGTCCGCGTCTGCACCGGCTCCACGATCGCGGGGGTGGCGGCCGCCGCTGGCGGCGCTGCGTGCGCCACGCGCCGCGGTCCGGCCGCGCGCTTGGGCGCCGCCGCGGGTGGCTTCGCCTCGGCGGGCTCCTCGGGAGCGGCGGGGTGTGCAGCGGCTGCCGGGACGACCGGCGGCGCCGGCACGGGGGCGGCGGCGACCGGGGATCGCTCGGGCGCCGGCGCCCGGTGGGCCAGCTTCTTGGCGCCGACCCAGACGCCTCCCGCCAGCAGCCCGGCGGCGGAGACGACCGCCGCCGCCATCTTCAGGCGCGCGCGCCCCTCCATCCGGCGCAGCGCCGCCAGCACCGCGGCGTTCTTCGGATCGAACGCCAGCACCCGGTTCCACAGCTCCAGCGCTTTTGCGGATCGCCGCGCCGCCAGGTGACGCGATGCCGCCGCCGTCAGCGCGACCGCGAGCCGCTTCGGCAGCGTCGCCTCGTAGGCGCCGGGGTCGGCGAAGAACTCGCGCAGCTCTGCGCGCACGTCCGCCAGGCCCGCGTCCGCGAGGTAGCCACGCAGGTCGTCGCCCATCGGCCCGACGTCCGGGTAGCGATCCTCCGGCCGCCGCGCCAGCGCGCGCGTGATGATGCGCGACAGCGCCTGATCGACGCCCCGGCCGACCAGGCGCGGGTCGGGGAACTTGCCCTCGGTGATCCGGCGCAGCACCTCGTGCGGGTTCTTGCCGGTGAACGGCAGGCTTCCGGTGGCGAGCAGGTAGAGCATGATCCCGACGGAGAAGACGTCGGTGCGGAAGTCCAGCTGCTTGCCCTCGACGATCTCGGGCGCCATGTAGGCCGGCGATCCGAGGAGCTGCCCGGTCACGGTCATCCGTTCCAGGTCCAGCACCTGGGCGATGCCGAAGTCCATCAGCTTCAGCAGGCCGTCCTTGCGGACCATCACGTTCTCGGGCTTCACGTCACGATGAAGCACGCCGACGCTGTGCGCGTGGGCGAGGGCGCCGCACACCTCGACGGCGATCAGCGCCGCGACCTCCGGGTGGCGCAGCGTCCGCGCGCTGAGGAACTGCTTCAGCGTCTGCCCGTCGATGAACTCCGTGACGATGTACGAGCTCTGCGACTCGTGCCCCGAGTAATCGAAGATCTCCAGGATGTTGTCGTGGCGAAGCTTCGCGACCGCCTGAGCTTCACGCTCGAGGCGCGCCTTCGACTCAGGCTCGGCGGCGAGGTGCTGGTGCAGCACCTTGATCGCGACCACGCGCTTGAGCGTCTCATCCTGGGCTCGGTACACGATGGCCATGCCACCTTGGCCCACCTCTTCGATGAGCTTGTACCGTTCCGGAATCTTGGCCTGCTCCATCCGTCACCCTGACGAACGTGTCATACCGCCAAGCTAATAGCCGCATATTACGCGTAATTGCCGCGTGGCTTCAAGCGGCCCGGGACGCCTGGCGTGTCAGGCCTTGGCCGTACCGGCTTCGACGGGGTGCGATAGGAAGTAGGGGAGGGCTTCATGCATGAGGTCCAGCTCCGGATCGAGCTGCTTGCCGATCCCCTCCGTGACCGCGATGGCGATGTTCACGATGGTGAAGGTGGCGTTCACCCGGACCCGGTGGCGGCGCATGATCGCCAGCATGTCCATCAGCACCCGGCCGACCTGGACGTCGCCGAGCCGCTGGCCCCAGTAACGCCCGACGAATTCGATCATCGCCGCCCGCAGGCGCTCGAACCGTTCGGGGTCCGGGTCCCCGACATTGCTGGCGGACAACTGATGGATGACGCGGGCCATCCCGTCGCCGTCGCGCTGCGCCCAGGCCGCGAACAGGCGCGAGAAGCCCTTGCGGTGCGGCTCGTCGAGCTCGCCCACCAGACCGAGGTCGAGGAGCGCCAGCTTGTCGTCCGGGGTGATGAAGATGTTTCCGGGATGCAGGTCCGCGTGGACGAAGCCGTCCTCGAAGATCATCTTCAGCAGCGTCGCCAGCCCGAGTCGCGCCACCCGCTTCGGATCGGACCGGGTCGCGGCCGTCGACAGGATCTTGGTCCCGGCGATGTAGCTCATCGTCAGGATGCGCTCGCCGGAGAGCGCGCCGACGACCTCGGGAAACACCACGTCGGTGTGGCCCTTGAAGTTGTCGCGAAAGCGGCGGTTGTTGGCGGCCTCGACCCGAAAATCGAGCTGCGCGAACACGGCCCGACCGAACTCTTCCAGCGTCTCGATGGGCGACAGCGTCGAGATCGACGGGATGCGCGCGATCAACCGCGCCCACAGCCGCATCACCACCAGGTCGAACGTGCAGATCTCGACGACGTCGGGCCGGCGGACCTTGACGGCGACGATGCGGCCGTCGGGCAGGCGCGCCTTGTGGACCTGGGCCACCGACGCCGACGCGATCGGGACGGGCGCGAACTCGGCGTAGATCGACGACAGCGGGCGCCCGAGATCGGCCTCGACGGCGCGCACCACTTCCTGGAAGGGAAACGGACCGACCTGGTCCTGCAGCTCGGCCAGCGCGGACGACACGTATTCCGGAATCAGATCGGGGCGCGTGCTCATGATCTGTCCGACCTTGATGAACGTCGCGCCGAGCTGGCGGAACAGATCGACGATCACGCGCCCGAGCCAGGCCTGGCGCGCCGCCTTGCCGGAACGACGAAGCCACAGTCCCAGCCAGCCGAAGCAGAATCGGGCGCCGTGCTTGGCGAACAAGACGCCAATGACGATCGCGCGCGCCACCAGCCGCCAGCGGGGCAAGGACTTCGCCGACATCGAAGGAATTCTATACTATGGAGGTGTAGGCATGACCGCCCCCGCCGAAACCTCGCCCGCCGTGCCTGCGCCGAAGGCGGGCGCCGGGGCGAATGCGGACGTCCGGAGGGACGATCCCGCGACCGCCGTCCAGCTGTGGAAGCGGCGCCTGGCCGCCAGCCCCGAGGCGGTCGCATTCCGCTATTACGACCGCGACGCCTGGCAGGGGATGACGTTTCGCGAGGCGGACGCCGCCGCCCGCGAGATCGCCGCCGGCCTGGTCGCACGCGGGATCGTGCCGGGCGATCGCGTCTGCGTGCTGTCGCAGACGCGGCTCGAATGGGTGCTGGCCGACATCGCCATCCTGCTGGCGGGCGGCGTGACGGTGCCGATCTACGCCTCGAACACCGCGGAGCAGTGCGAGTTCATCGTGCGCGACGCGGGCGCGAAGATTGTCATGGTCGAAGACGCCGCCCAGCGCGACAAGCTGATCGGCCTGCGCGACAAGCTGTTCACGGTGGCGCACCTGATCCAGATGACCGGCGAGCCGCCCGTGGGCCTGACCCCGCCGCCGGTGAGCGGCGCGGCGCCGCCGTCGCGGTTCGTGCAGTCGCTGGCGGAGGTGCGCGCGGCCGGGCGGCAGTGGGGCGTCGCGCATCCCGGCGAGCTCGACGCGCACGCGGAGACGGTGACGCCGGAATCGCTGTTCACGATCATCTACACCTCGGGGACCACGGGCATCCCCAAGGGCGTCGTGCTGACCCACGACAACCTGGTCGCCGGCATCTGCAGCGCCGTTCGCGCCATGCAGATCGACGGCGGCGACGTGCAGTACCTGTTCTTGCCGCTGGCGCACGTGCTGGGGCGGGAGCTGGAGTGGGCGACCATCGAGATCGGCTGCGAGACGGCGTTCTCGCGGGGCACCGCGCAGATCAAGGAGGACCTGGTGGCGCTGCGGCCGACGTTCATGGCCGGCGTGCCGCGCATCTTCGAGAAGTTCTACACGGGCGTGAAGACGGCGATGGATCAGGGGTCGGGGCTGAAACGCAAGATCGCGGCCTGGGCGCTGCGGGTCGGCGCCGCGCATTCGGCGGCGGTGCGGGCGGGCAAGCCGGGGGGCGGGTTTTCATACTGGCTGGCTGACCGGCTGGTGTTCTCGAAGCTGCGCGCGCGGCTGGGCCTGAATCGGGCGCGGTTCCTGATCTCGGGCGGCGCGCCGCTGGCCGCCGAGATCGGCGAGTTCTTTCACGGCGCCGGCCTGACGATCCTGGAAGGCTACGGCCTGACCGAGACGGTGGCGGCGGCGTTCCTCAACCGCCAGAACCGCTTCCGCTTCGGCACGGTCGGTCCGGCGCTGGACGTCGTCGAGTGCAAGATCGCCGATGACGGCGAGATCCTGATGCGAGGACCGTCGGTGTTCCGGCAGTACTACAACAACCCGGCCGCGACCGCCGAGTCGGTCGAGCCGGACGGCTGGTTCCATTCCGGCGACATCGGCCAGCTCGAGGACGGGTTCCTGCGCATCACCGATCGCAAGAAGGATCTGATCGTGACCGCGGGCGGAAAGAAGGTGGCGCCGCAGGCCCTGGAGAATGCGCTGAAGGCGCGGTCGTCGCTGTTCAGCCAGGTGCTGGTCTACGGCGACAAGCGGCCGTACTGCGTCGCGCTGGTGACGCTGTCCGAAGACGCGCGCAAGCAGTTCGGCGGCGGCGACTTCGAGATACTGGCGGCGTCGCCCGAGGTGAAGGCGGCGCTGCAGAAGGAGATCGACGGCCTCAACGCGACGCTGGCCTCTTTCGAGTCGATCAAGAAGTTCGCCATCCTCCCCGCCGACCTGACCGAGGCATCCGGCGACCTGACCCCGAAGCTGTCGGTGAAACGCAAGGTCGTGATCGACAAGTACCGCTCGGTCATCGAAGACCTGTACCGCTAGCTTCTTGCCTTGAGCTCCGCTCGCCTTTGGGTTGAGGGGGCCGCGGTCTGTGTGTGCCCCTCCGTGCTCAAACAGTCCTCGCGGGTCGGTTCCAGATCTCCTCGGCAGGCTCAGCGGGCCGCTGCGGAACTGCGCGCGGAGGGGCACACACAGCCCACGTCCTTCTCAACCCGACGTCTCGCTACGCCTTGAACGAGCAGCTTTCGGGCGGAGTGAAGCGTTGAAGTCGAGGCGCCGTGGACGTTGTGTTCCCTCCCGCGCGCAGTTCCGCAGCGGCCCCTCGAGCTTGCCGAGCAGATCCGGGATCGTGCCGCGAGGACTGTTTGAGCACGGGGGGGAACACGACGGCCGCGGCCCCCGACGAAGAAGCGAACGGAGCCAGCGGTCAGAGCTTGAACGTGCGCAAAGAGGCGACGAGAGCGTCGATGGTCGCGCGCAGTTTGTCGAAGGCGGGCTGGGTGACGGTGAAGGCGTCCTCGTCCATGTAGAGATCGCGGCGCAGCTCGACCTGGATGGCGTGGACCCGGTCGGCCGGGCGGCCGTGGTGCGTGGTGATGTAGCCGCCCTTGTAGGGATCGTTGGCGGCGACGCTCAGTCCGGCGGCCTCGAAATGGCGCGTCACGTGCGCAGTGAGCGCAGGCGCGCAGCTCGTGCCGTCGCGATCGCCGGGGACCACCTGGGCCCGCGCGCGCCCGGGGTCCTTGTGGCCCAGCCGGCCGCGCGAGGGCATCGAATGGCCGTCGAGCAGGATCGCGTAGCCGAAGCGCTCGCGCGCCCGCGTCAGCGCGCGCACGATCGCGTGGTGGTAGGCGGCGTGGATGGCGGTGCGTTCGCGCCATTCGTCGAGCGCCAGCGGCCGCGCCAGCGCCGGCGCGCCGGCCGTCGTGATCGCCCAGATGAAGCCGCGGCCGTCGGTGTTGCGCGGCGCCGGGTGCTCGGGCACCGCGCCCTGACTGACATCGTCGGGATCACGGTTCATGTCGCAGACGAACCGTGAGGTCTGCGCGGCGACGTAGACCTCGGGCCCGTCGGCGTCGCCGATCCGATACAGGCGATCCACGAACAGGTCGGCGTCGCAGCGCACGTCCAGCTCCGGATTGAGGGTGCGTTCGAACCCCGCCGTCCGCAGCCCGGCGTGCGGGACGCTGACGACCAGAGGCGACGACGGCTCGCTGGTGGCGCGTGTGGCAAGTGCGCTTTCGATCAGGTCGAACATGGGCAGCTCCCTAGAACGTCATCCTGTATCCGATGTCGCCGATCAGGCCGGCGCTGTTTCCGGTGATCTGGTCCCCCTGCGAAGTCCGCCCGAGCTGGCACCATAGGTACCGTAGCCCGATTACGAGACGTCCGGGCTTGAGTGTCAATGCGACGTCGCCGCCCGCGGCCAGCGCGGGCGCGTAGGCGTTTCCGCTGGCACTGAATCCCTGCCCGGACGACGGGGCGACAAGCTCGGTGTGCGCGATCATGAGGCCACCCCCGAGCTCGCCTGACACCTCCGCGCGGAGCGGCAAGGGCAGGCGGGCCCGCGCCAGCGCCAGCAGCGGCACCTCGTCGGTCTCCAGCCGCGCCGTCCCGGTCCCCTCCGGGCCGGTGCCGCTCACCTCGTAGCGCAGGTAGCCGATGGTCGCGCCCAGCGTCATCGGAACCCGCGGAATCGGCAGCGGCCGCAGCGCTTCGACGAACGCGGCGGGGCCGGCGGCGTGGCCGAAATTGTAGAACAGTCCGACGCGCGCCGCCGCGATCAGCAGGATGGGCGGCGGCGTCACCTCCAGCGTTGCATTCGCGCGCAGCTTCTCGGACGCCATCACCGCCAGCACCTGGCGCTGTCGCTCGCGGATCCGGTCCGGCACATACTCGGCCACGTATTCCCCGTCCCGCGGCATGCGCACGTGGCGCACGCGGCCGTCGGGCGTATCCCAGCTGAGCCCCGGGACCGCGGTCGGTGTTCCGTTGTGATCGACCGCCTGCACGCGCAGCTCGGTGCCGCGGTGCCCGTCCGCCACCAGGCGGGCGTCGTGCACGTCCATCGTCAGCCGCGCGGGCGGCCCGCCGGTGACGTGAAGCTCCTCCGTCGCCCGGATGCCGCCCAGCGTGGCGGCCAGCGTGAGGCGCTCGTGCCCGTCGAAGTGGGCGGGTGCATCGATGGTCAGCGTGCCGAGCCCGCCCGGCGCGACGGCGACGGTGCGAGGCTGTCCGTCGACGGTGATCTCGACCCCCGCCGCGGAGGTCGGGTTGCCGAAGGTGTCATACGCCGAGATCGCGATGCGCGACGTCTCGCCGCTGCCGACCACCAGCTTGTGCGTGCTCGGCGAGATCACCAGCTGCGCGGCCGCCCCGACGCGCAGCGCGACGGCGGTGTCGGCCCGGCTGGGCGGCGTGCCGGCCGCCATCGCCGTCAGCGCGACCGCGCCGCTGCCCAGCCGGCGCGGCGCTTCGAACAGAAACCGCGCCTGGCCGAGCGGGCCAGGCCCCAGCGGGTGCAGCAGTCCGGCGGACGCGCTCAGCGCCAGGCGCGTCGGGTTGCAGGGCGCGCCGTCGGCCTCGACCGCGATCAGGACGATCTCGGCGAACGCGCCGACGTCCATGGTGTTCGGCGCCAGCACCAGCACGCGCGGGTACGCTGCCTGCTGCAGGTCGACCTCGGTTTCACGAGCGGCGCCGTTGCGGTCGACGGCGCGCGCGACGCCGACGCGAACGCCGGGCGGGACGAGGATCGGGATCTCGACGTGCCCGCGGCCGTCGGCGGTGACGGGCCCGAAGTTGCGATCGGCCACTTTCATCGTGACCGAGGCCCCCGCGCTGGTGTGGAAGGGGACCACCGTCGCTCCCTCTAGCAGGACGCGCGCGGCGACGTGCATGCGCCGCGGCCCGTTGGCCAGCTCGACGACCAGCAGAGCGACCTGGGGATAGCGCTCCGCCGGCGGCGTGAACCGCGCCAGGAAACGGCCCGGCGATCCCGCGGCGCGCGGCATCTCCAGCGTGCCGACGTTCGCCTGAGCGCGCACGGGCGAGAATTTGTCGGCGTCCGCTCCGCGCACCTCCAGTGTAACGTCGATCTCGCCGTCGGTTCCCAGGAGCAGCTTCGCGCGCGCCGGCGTCAGCGTGACGGTGGCGGGCGGGCCGGGGGGCGGCTCGAGCGATTCCGCGGGCGGGGCAGGCGCAGGCGGGGTCGTCTGGGCCGGCGGAGGCCAGATGAGGAATAACGCCAACACGCCCTTCGCGGCGATCGTGACTACAACTCCTGCGACACAGGCAGCGTCAGGCGAAAGGCCGTCACGGCCGGCTCGCTCCACGTCCCGGGATCGTCGAGCAGCTCCAGATCCCCACCCGACGCCCGGGCGATCTCGCGGCTGACCGCCAGGCCGAGGCCCGTCCCCTGTTCCTCGCCCTTCGTCGTGAAGAAAGATTCGAACAGCCGGTGGCGGATCGTCTTCGCGATTCCCGACCCATTGTCGGCCACCTCGACGACGCCGAAGCGGGGGTTTTCGGCGAGCACGCGGGCGCGGACCTGAACGACGGGGTGCGCGCTGCCCGCGATCGCGTCCAGGGCATTCGCCAGCAAGTTGATCAGGATCTGCTCCAGGCCGTGCGGTGAGATCACGAGCGGCGGTATGTCGGGCGCGATCTGCGTGCGCAGCGTCGCCCCCGCCTTGCGCAGCCGAAATTCGAGCAGCGACGTGACGCGCACCAGGACGGCGCCGATCTCGGAACGGTGGGCAGCGTCCTGCGTGGCCGGCACGGACAGCAGGCGGAGGTTGGACACCAGCGCGGTCAATCGTTCGGACTGCTCGACGATGTGGCGCGCGAAGTCCAGAACCTCGTCCAGCTCGACGCGATCTTTCTCGAGCAGCAGTTGCGCCAGCCCCTTGATGGCGAACAACGGCTGCCGCAGCTCGTGGATCTGTTGCGCGGCGAAGCGGCCGAACTCGGCGAGGCGGCCGGCGGCCGCCAGCAGATCGCGCAGGCGGGCCAGCGCCTCGGCGGAATCGGCGGCGCCCGGCGACTGCAGGGACGGCGCGTCGGCGTCTTTGGCGTCGATGGTCACTTGTCCGCCTGCTTCTTCCAGAGGTCGGTCGCCTCGGGCGTCAGCGCCGGCGGCGCGGGAGACCGGCGCGTCAGCGTGGTGGAGGTTTGCTTCGTGTGGCCGACCATGTCCTCGGCCTCCACCTCGATCGGGGTCTTGCCGACACCGACGGGCACCGTCACCGAGAATTGGCCGTCGGCCCCGACGGCGGCCGTCTCGAGGCCGCCCGGAGCGCGCACGGTGACCACGGACGACGGCGTGGCCCGACCCTTGATCTCGGCGTGCTCGCCCTTGCGATCGACCGTCGGCCAGACGACGTTCAGGAAGACGTCTTCGGAGATGTGCTCGGGATCCTCGGGTGGCGCGCCGCCCTGGCTCGCGGACGCGGTGCCCGCGGGCAGCGTGACGCTCTTGCCTCCCGCCGCGAAGCGCGCGGTTCCCGCGATGGTCGCGACCGCGACGCGGCCGTGCTCGTCGGCCAGGACGACGAAGCGCGCCGGGCCTTCGCTGGTGGTCTGCGTGTCGCGCGCGTTGATCGCCAGCGCGCCCGCCGCTCCGACGCGCGCGAGCACCTTGCCGCGGCGCAGATCCACGGTCGCGCCGCCGCGGCGGGCCTGCTGGCCGGGGGGCGCCGGTGCGGCGGCGGAGCCGGGATCTACGCCGCCCGCGTTCCAGGCGTCCAGACGGATCTCGACGCCGGCGCGCAGCTCGATCTCGGTCCCGGCGCCCAGGCGCAGGACCGCGCCCGACGCGGCGGAGGTCCTGACCACGTCCGAGCGGGTCAGCCTGTCCCCTTGCTGGATGGGGGCCCACCCGTCGCCCCGCTGCGCCTCGACCTTGCCGGTCGCCGACATCACCTCGAAGACATGATCGTCCGGGGCGGCGGGCGGCGGGGCGGTCGGCGACGCCACCGCCGATTGGCGATCGGTGAGGTTGGCCCCCTCGGGGGTCTCGAACAGATGGTGCGAGACGCGCGTCGCGACGACGACGATCGCGACGGCCAGCGCCACGACCACGAAGGTCCCGATTTTCGATCGCCGCGTCGTCATGTCCGATGGGCCCGTCCCGCATCAGCGGGGAACGTCAGCGTGAACTTCGTGCCGGCGCCGGGCCTGCTCTCGACGGTGATGGTACCGCCGTTGTCCTCGACGATGCGATGGACGAACGACAATCCCAGCCCGGAGCCGGAGCGGTCGCTGGACTTGGTGGTGAAGAACGGGTCGAAGATGCGCGGCAGATTCTCGGCGCTGATGCCGGCGCCCGTGTCGGAGACGCTGACGCGCACCAGTTTGTTCTCGACCGCCTTGATCTCGATGGTCAACTTGCCGGCGCGCTGCCCCAGCATCGCGGCGCGCGCGTTCTGGATCAGCTGGATGAAGCCCTCTTCCAGCTGGGTCGCGCTGGCCCGCACCGGCGGCGCCGGTTCGTACTTGCGGATGACTTCGACGCCGGAGCCCGACAGATCGCTCGGGCCGCAAAGCTCGATGGCGTCGTCGACGACCCGCGACAGCTCGAGCGGCGTCGTGTCAGTGCCGCTCTGGCGCTGCGCCAGCCGCAGCATGTTCTGGACGATCTTGCGGATCCGCAGCGCCTCGCGCTCGAGGTCCTGAAGCAGCGGGATGGCCGGATGGCCGGCCGGTAGATCGGCGAGCAGCAGCTGGACGATGCCCAGGGCGCCCGTGAGCGGGTTGTTGATCTCGTGCGCGACGCCCGCGCCCAGCTCGCCCAGGGCGGACAGCGATCGCGACCGCAGCAGCATGTCCTGCGCCTGTCGCAGCTCGTTGGTCTTCTCCTCGACCCGCTTTTCGAGGGTCTGGTTCCAGGCCATGATCTCGTTGGTCTGCTGGGTGATCTTCCGGCGGGCGGCGTCGAGCGAGCCCGCCATCTGGTTGAACGACGTCGCCAGGTTGGTCAGCTCGTCGCTGCCGTCCTGCGCGATCCGGGTCTCCAGATTCCCCGCCGCGATCTGCTTCGAGCCGGCGGCCAGCGCGGCCAGACGGTCGGAGAGGCGGCGCGCGAAGAACCAGGCGGCCAGCGATCCGACGATCACCGACACCAGCATCCAGAACAGCGTCGCCCATCGGATCAGCGCCACCGGTCGCAGCGCGTCCGTGACGGTCTTGTCGACGACCGCGCCCAGGCCCCAGGGCGCGACCGGCGCGTAGGCGCCGATCAGGTGGCGGCCACCGTTGAAGTACTCGGTGACGACCTCGCCCGGTGGCAGCTCGCCCTCGCGCGCGCCCGGCACCCGCTGCGGTTCCAGCTTGTCGACGCGCGGAATCGATCCCGCCGCGAACAGCCGGCCGCGCCCGTCCAGCAGCTTGACGTCGATGTCCGGGGTCGACAGCGAGGCGACGTAGTTGGCCAGGCGCTTCAGCGAGACCTCCGCCGCGAGGATCCGCTTGCCGCCCCCGTAGCTGGGATCGAAGGAGACCGCGAGCACGACGTGCGGCAGCCGCAGCGGCCCGCCCAGGAAGATCGGACCGATTCCCTGACCGGCTGACAGCGCCGCGCCGAGCGGGGCCATCAGCCCCACGCCCTCGACGTCGGTGGGGCGCATCGGCTCGTGGTTCTTCAGCGATTCGTAGCGCCCGGGATCTTCCAGCGACGCGGGCTTGCCGACCAGCGCGCCGTGCTCGTCGAACATCGCGACCGCGCAGAAGTCGTCGTTCTGATGGTAGACGAGCCAGAGCACCTGATTCAGCGCCTGCGGCGACGGTGGTTCGTTCTGCGCCGAACGCGTCAGGTCGAGGATGCGCGCGTCGACGCGCAACATCGACAGCATGTTCTCGACGTGGCTGGCCGAGTAGCCCGCCACCTGCTTGGCGACGGTCAGCTCGTTCTGCTCCAGAGCCCCGCGCAGCGCCCCCTGGCCGATGCGCAGCGACCAGTATCCGGCGAGGGCGACGGGCAGCGCCGAGACCGCCAGCGCCAGCAGGGTCAGCTTGGTCCGCAGCCTCACGGTGTACCGCCGCAGCTCGTCGTCTGGACGCCGCCGTCGGGCGCGTCGGTCGCGCCGGGATCATAGGTGAACGCGTCGACCAGCATCCCATCGCCCCCGATCGAATCGTGAGCGACGACGGTCACCGAGCCGCTGTCGAGCGCGGCGGGGACGAACCCTTCGATCCGGTTGGCGCTGACGAAGCAAGGGTTCACGAGCAAGTTGGGGCCGATCCA
>DATFXS010000163.1:0-2625 GCA_035315605.1 Polyangia bacterium | reverse complement strand
CGCGTCGGCGATCACGATGCCGCCGGCCGCGGTGATCTGCGCGCCCTGACCGAACTTGCCGGCGATGCCGCGCTTCGCGCCGACGCTGGCGCCGGGGTAGTCGTGGGCTGCATCGACGACGGGCGCGACCGCGTCGTCGAGGTGATAGAGCGCGACAGTGGCAGCGTCGTAGTCGAGCCGATAGGGCGCGCCGAGCAGACGCGGGACGCCGATCCCGGCGCCGATCCAGTCGAGGCTGCCGCCGCGGGCAGTCGCGATGTGGCGCTGGGCGCGCACGTCGCGCGCTGCGGCCGCCAGCGTCTGCGCCTCGCCCGTGAGGGGCCAGAGGAGGCGCGCGCCGTTGCCGAGCAGGGCGGTCAGGTCCCACTTGTCCGGCCCGGACGGAGCGGTGCCGGTCGGCGGCGGCTGCTCGCTCAGCGAGCGCAGCACGAGGCTCGGGTCCGACGGCAGATTTGGTACGCCGAAGCTTTCGCCGGCCAGCGCGCCAGCCGGGATCAGGAGCTGCGCTGCGCCCTCGCCGAGGCTGCTCACCCAGCCGATCTCGACGAGGGCCGGCGTATCGAGTTGATCGGCCTTCAGCGTGAGCACGTAGGAGGCGACGACGTCCGCCGACTGCACGCCGCAGCGCGACTGGAAGGCGAAGAAGTCGTAGCCGGCGATCGCCGAAGCGCCCGCCGCCGCGGGGCCGAGCGTCAGCGCCTGGGTCGCCGTCCCGCGCGCATAGGGGGCGGTGGCGTAGCGCAACGCAGTGGCAAAGGGCTCGGCGGTCTGGACATTCATCACGAGGCCTGCAGATCAGTGAGCGCCGAGCCGCTGTCGAAGACGGCGACCTGGGTCGACGCGAGAGTGAGATTGCCGCCGCACGGCGCTTCGAACGCCGCGGTCTTGGTCGGATCGCCGAACGTGGCGGGCGGCCCGAAAACCGTCTCCCCGAACCTTGGCGGTGCGGCGCGCAGGCGCAGGTTCTGCACGTCGGCGACGCCCGGCAGCTCGGTCAGCGCGCGCAGCACCTGGGCGTACAGCACGCCATCGCCGAGCCGCAGCGTGCCGATGTAGGCGTTGAGCGCCACGCGGGCGACGGCCAGCACGGTGTCGGCATCCGCTCCCGGGCTCAGCGTGATGTTGCCGCGGACCGCGACCTCGACGCTGTCGGCCTGGATCAGGGTGGGGAAGGAGGAGATCGGCCGCACCGATTGCAGCGCGGTGAGGATCTGGTCGCGCAGGCCGGCGATCTGGTTGGGCGCCGTTCCTTGCGTCTCCCACAGCGCGCCGGGCTGCGCCGCCACCACGATCGAGAAGAAGTAGGGGCTGCAGACGTCGCGCGGCAGCTGGAAGAGCGCATCGCCGAAACAGGCCGCGCCGAACGCTGGCGACGGCTCGTCGAGGCCGCCGTAAGGATCCATAACCAGCGCGTCGCGAACGCCGTCGAGCCCGGTGACCACGGCGCGGACGGCGTCGGTGGTCCACAGCGTGCGCGGCAGCGCCTGCAGGCTGCGCCGGTAGTCGTCGTCGCCCTGGAAACCTGCGCCGCCGCTGAACGCCAGCGTGTTGCTGACCGCGACGAGCGACGGGTCGAAGCTCAGGTAGCGCGCCGCGAACGTGGGGTCGATCCGGACGAGGCTGCTGGCCGCGATGTTGCCCGCAGGCCCGGGCGCGACCGCCGTCACGGTGGCGCTGGCCGACGCCGGATAGGGCTGCTTCGGATCGTTCGACAGCGTCAGCGTCGCGCCCAGACGGAACGAGGTCGGGCTCGCGCCGCCCGCATCCACCAGCGTGCCGAGCGGCAAAGTGAGCACCGAGCCGGGCGGCGCGGACTGCGCCAGCTTGAAGGTTGCCTGGCCGCTCGCCTTGGTCCGGGCGCGCTGCAGGCCGAGGTCGGCGCCCAGGAGGTCGAGCGCGCTGCCCACCGCCGTCGAGGTGAAGCCACTGTGGTAGACGTCGTCGAGCGCCATCCACAGCAGGCCCGCGTCGAGGCTGGTGAGCTCGATCAGCTTGCGCAGCGAGCTGGTCGAGCGCAGGTCGATGTCGGGCCCGAACGACAGCTGCGCGCGCGCGAACGCGTCGCTCAGGATCGCCTGGAACGGCTTCACGATGAAGCCTTGCGGCGTCACGCCATAGGTGACGGTGTCGGCGGCGCCGGGCGCCGGGATGCTGGTCGTGCTCGTCGCCATGCTAGTAGCCATGCCTCAGGGCCCTACGCCTTGGATGCCAGCGATGACCTGGTCGTTCAGCCGGGTGTCGAACTGGACGTCGAGCGACCACTGCCGCGAGGCGCGCTGTTGCTGGATCAGCGCCTGCTGCTGGGTGGGCGTCACCTCGGGATGCAGCGTGAGGTAGGCCGGGTCGTTGACGAAGGCGATCGCGGTGATCTGGCGGATGCGCGGCTCCTGCGAAAGCGCCTTGACGACGCACATCCGGATCAGCTGCTGCACCTGTGGGAACGACTTCGGCGCGGCCAGCGTGTTGACGAGATCGAAGCCGAAGGCGGTGTTGAAGATGTCGGTGCCGAGGTTTGTGCCGACCAGCACCTGGATGCCCTGCACGAGCTCGCCCTTGCCGGCGATCGTCGCAAGATCGAGGAAGCCGCCGTCGACCGCCGCCAGCACGAAGTCGCCGTCCGTCAGC
>DATFXS010000162.1:0-3291 GCA_035315605.1 Polyangia bacterium | reverse complement strand
GTCTATTTCTGGTTCCCCAAGATGTTCGGCCGGATGATGAGCGAGCGCCTCGGCAAGCTGCACTTCTGGCCGACGTTCCTGGCCCTGAACGTGGTGTTCGGCGGCCAGCTGCTGATCGGGTGGGCCGGCATGCAGCGGCGGCTCTACGATCCGTCGGCGTACGACTTCCTGAAGCACCTCTTGCCGTGGAACCAGTGGATCTCGCGCGCGGCGTACGTGCTGGGCCTGGCGCAGCTGGTGTTCGTCTGGAACTTCTTCGTCAGCCTTCGCCGCGGAAAGCCGGCCCCGGCCAATCCGTGGGAGGTCGGCACGCTCGAGTGGACGCTGCCGTCGCCGCCGCCCCACCACAACTTCGACACCATCCCGACGGTCGTGCGCGGACCGCACGAGCTCGGGAGCCCCGACGCGCGCGCGCGCGGCAAGGACTGGCTGGGGCAGGACGAGGTGCTGTCGTGAGCCGCGACGCCTCACTGGAGAGCGCCCCGCAGAAAAGCCTCAACGGCGCGGTCGGCATGGCCGTCTTCCTGGGCGCGTGCGCGATGCTGTTCGCGGCGCTGCTGTTCGCGTACGCGGTCGTGCGGGCGCAGGCGTCGGCCTGGCCGCCGCCGGGCACGCCCCCGTTTCCGCGCGGCGCCGCCGCCGCGAACGGCGTCCTGCTGATCGCGGCCGGCTTCGCGTTGCGGCGGGCGCGGGCGCGTGGTCCGGCCTGGGCGGCGTTCGCGCTCGGGCTCAGCGCGCTGTTCCTGCTGATGCAGGCCCTGCTGTGGGGTCGGCTGGTCGCCGAACATCTGGGACCGGGAACGGGCGCGCTTGGCGACGCCTTCTTCGCGCTGTCGACGTTCCACGCGCTGCACGTGCTGGGCGGCATCGTCGCGATGGTGATCCTGCTGCGCTCGCGCGCGCGGTCCGACGCGCGCCCGCGGCGCCTCCGGCTGGCGACGATCTACATGGATTTCGTGGCGGCCGTCTGGGTCGTCATCTACGTGGCGGTCTGCCTGCTATGAGCGCGCGCGCCAGCCGCCTGTTCCTCTTGCTCGCGATCGGCGCGGGCGCGTTCGCGTGCCGTCGCCCGGCGGGCGCGCCCCCGACCTTCACGGCGCCGGTGACGCTCGGGGGCCGCAGCGTTTCAGCGTCGGCGCTCGAGCACGGGCGCGACGTCTACACGCAGTTCTGCCGCCCGTGCCACGGCGACGCGGGCGACGGTAAGGGTCCGGCGTCCTTGGGCCTCCGCCCGCCGCCGCGGGATCTGCGGCTCGGCGTCTACAAGTTCGTCGCGGTGCCCGCCGGCCAGCTTCCGCGCGACACCGACTTCGTGCGCACGCTTCGCCACGGCCTGCACGGCACCGCGATGCTGTCGTGGGACGTCCCCGACGCCGAGCTGGACGACCTGATCCAGTACGTGAAGGCGTTCGCGCCGCGCTGGCGCAGCGAGCAGCCGGGCGAGGCGATCGTCCCCGGCCCCGATCCCTGGCAGGGGCGCGAGGCCGAGGGGATCGATCGCGGCCGGCGCGTCTACCACGGGCTCGCCCAGTGCGCGACGGCTTGCCACCCCGCCTACGCGACGCGGCCCGAGATCTACGCGGACACCAAGCAGCTGACGAAGATGGAGCTGCGCGAGATGCGCGCCGATCTGTACTTCGCGATCGCCAAGGACAGCGACTACGGCGTCAAGATCCTGCCGCCCGACTTCACCTTCAACGAGCTGCGCGGCGGCGAGGCCCTGGATGACATCTACCGTGCCGTCGCGGCCGGCATCGGCGGCACCGCCATGCCGACGTGGAAGAACGTGCTGCCCGATCCCGATCTCTGGGCGATGGCCCACTACGTCCGCTCGCTGGTCGCGATCCGCGGAACCGCCGAGGCGGCGGCGCTGCAGAAGAGCCTGCTCGACCAACCGCCCTGGTCGCCTCCCCCGCCACCCGACGCCGGCACCGATGGCGGCGACGGCGGGCGCGACTGATCGACCGGCTACGCCGGTCGAGGCCTCTACCGCCCGAGCAGCGCGTCCATCACGCCGGTGTAGGCGGACTTCTTACCGTAGCTCGCGTCCCAGAGCAGCGGGGCGGGCAGCTGGCCGGTGGCACAGCCGGCGTTGCTGTTGGGGTTCACGTTGATGTCTTCCCACGTGTACTTGTCGGTGATGCCCCAGACGGTGACGGCCGCGCAGGCGGCCTGCGCGACGCAGGTGGCGACGATGTCGTGGTACTGCGCCTTCTCTTGAGCGTCGGTGTAGCCGCCGCACTCGTTGACGTCCATCTCGCTGATGAAGATCTTGAGGCCCAGGTCGGCCAGGCGCTGCATGTTCGTGGCGACGTCGGCCGGCAACGGGTTCGTGTTGTAGCCGATGTGCATCTGCAGGCCGACCCCGTCGATCGGGATGCCTCGCATCTTCATGTCCTTGACCATGTTGTAGACCGCGTTCGACTTGTCGGAGAGCCCCTCGGCGGCGAACTCGTTGTAGATCAGCAGCGCACCGTTGTCGGCTTGATGCGCCGCCGTGAACGCCTCGTCGATGAACGTGGAACCGATGGTGGTCGTGAAGATCGAAGAGCGCAGCATCGGGTTGCCGTCGCCGGTCTTGGTGTCGGTGATCCACGCTTCGTTGACGACGTCCCACGCCGTCACCTTGCCCTTGAAATGCCCGACGACGCCGTTGATATGGTCCAGCATCGCCTGCCGGACGTCGGCCGCGGTCGTGAGGTTCGTGACCCAGGTCGGCAGCTGCTTGTGCCAGACCAGCGTGTGGCCCTTGATCTTGATGCCGTTCTGCATGGCGAACGTGACGATCTGATCGGCGGGACCGAAGGTGAAGGTGCCGCGCGTCGCTTCGATCTGATCCCACTTCATCTCGTTCTCTGGTGTGCAGAAGCTGTGCTCCTTCGCGGCGGTCGCGTACGCGCTTTCTGTGAGATGCGACGACGCCAGCGCCGCGCCGAACAGCTTCCCGCTGCAATTCGCGGCCGCTTTCAGCGTCGTCCCCGTGCAGTTGCCGGCACCGCCCGTTCCCATCGCGCCGGCGCCTCCGGCGGAGCCGCCCGCGCCGGTTCCGCCGCGCCCGCCCGCGCCACCCGTTCCTCCCGCGCCGCCGCGGCCGCCCGCGCCTGCCGATCCTCCTGTCCCGCCCCGCCCGGCCGCGCCCCCGCTCCCGCCCGCTCCGCCTGTTCCGCCCGCGCCGGCCGGGCCGCCCGTGCCGGCGCTCCCTTGCGTGCCGCCGGTGCCGCCCGTGCCTGCCGACCCGGTCGTGCCGGCCCCGCCTGTCGCCCCGGCCGTCCCGCCGCCGATTCCACCGCC
>DATFXS010000161.1:0-9344 GCA_035315605.1 Polyangia bacterium | reverse complement strand
AGCCAGTCGGTCATGAAGAGACGCCCGCCGATACCGACGTTGGGCGTCAGCGCGGTGTTCTTGAATCCCTTCCGGTTCTGCTCGGCGGGGTCGCGCGCGATGACCTGCGTGAAGGTCGCGCCGACGCCGGCCGAAGCCCAGATCTCCCAGTGGACGATCTGGCGGTTGAACAGCGCGAACTTCCCGTACGTCGGGACGTAGCCCATGTTGAACGAGCCGCCGTACAGGTACTTGTTCAGCGTCGACGATCGGTTGAACTGAAGGCCGACCAGCTCCTCCTGCGTCTCGAGCTGCTTGACGAAGTACTGCCCCTGCAGCCCGATCCAGAGCGCATCGGTCAGGAAGTAGTTCAGGTCGGCGCCGAAGACGTAATGGCGAATGAGGTTGTCGTTCACCGTCACGCCCGCGAACGGCGCCAGTTCCAGCCGGCCGCCCTTGAGGAAGGCCTTGCGCGGCACGACCAGGATGTCCTGCCACGACAGCGTCGACGTCGGATTCTGCTTCTTGGGTTCGGTGAGAGACTCCTCGATCTTCGCCGGCTCTTGGTCGGTGGTGTCGAGGCTCTCGCTGGCGGGAGCGCCGCCGCCTTCTTTATCGCCGCCCGCTGCGGGCGCCGCCGCCTTGTCGCCCCCTTCGCCGCCGGCATTTTCGTCCGCGGCAGGCGCCGCGGCCTTACCGCCACCCCGTCTCGCGTGCCCGGTGGCGGCCCAGCCAACCAGGGCAAGACATACGGAGAGGCTGATGGCCAGTCGCTTCATGATCCCTCGTTGTCTGGGGGTGGGAAATCCCAACGTGGCTCAGAACCGCTAAAACCCAATATATATCAACGACTTACGACCCAACCACTGATTCCGCGCACTATAGCATGCTGAAAAATTTCTAATCAATTAAAAACGTTTTGCGTGGTTAGGTGCCGTTCGCGTGTGCGGGTTAGCTGTTCGTCGCGCGCGGGTGTAATCCATCAGCGGCCGCTAGTTCGAGTGCTCGGGAGGCTCGAAAAGCGCGTCAACGAATTCGTCCGGATCGAAGGGCCGGAGATCTTCGACCTTCTCGCCGACCCCGATGTAGCGCACCGGGATCTTCAGCTGGTCGGCGATCCCGAGAATGACGCCGCCCTTGGCCGTCCCATCCAGCTTCGTCAGCACGATCCCCGACACCGCCATCGCCTCCGTGAAGATCTGCGCCTGCGCAATAGCGTTCTGCCCGCTGGTCGAATCGATCACCAGCCAGGTTTCGTGCGGCGCGCCGGGGCTCGCCTTGGCGACCACGCGCCGCACCTTCTGAAGCTCCTGCATCAGATCGGTCTTCGTGTGCAGCCGGCCCGCCGTGTCCGCGATGGCGACGTCGAACCCGTCCGTCGCGGCGCGCTTGACGCCGTCGAAGATCACCGAGGATGGGTCGGCGCCTTCCTTGCCGCGCACCAGCGTGGCCGAGGTGCGACCGGCCCAGACGTCCAGCTGCTCGACGGCGGCGGCGCGGAACGTGTCGCCCGCGGCGAGCAGGACCTTCTTGCCGTCGCCGGCCAGGCGCGCCGCCAGCTTGCCGATCGTCGTCGTCTTGCCGCTGCCGTTGACGCCGATGATCAGCAGCACGAAGGGACGGGCGGACCCGAAATCGATCGGCGGCGCGGGCAGCGACAGCATCTCGGTCGCGCGCCGGCGCAGGAACGCCCAGACCGCATCCGGATCCGCCAGCTCGCGGCGCGACAGCGAGCTGCGCAGCTCCTCGAGCAGCTTCTGGCTGGTGCGCACGCCGATGTCGGCGGTCAGCAGCACCTTCTCGATCTCGTCGACGACGGCCGGATCGATCTGCTTCTTGCCGGCGAAGATCTCGCCCAGGCGGGCGATGAAGCCGGACCGCGTGCGCGCCAGGCCGGGGGCCAGCGCCGCGCCCTTGCGAGCGCGGGTGGGCGCGGGGAACGGAATCACCTGCGCCGGCTCGCGCTCGGCCTCGGCCGGCTCGGGCTCTGCGGGCGCCGCCGGGGCAGGGGGCGTCGCCTCGCGCGGGCGCGCGGCGAGCCGCGACGGGCGTGCGGGCTCGGGCTGGGGCCGCGACTCGGCCTCCGGCGCAGTTTCGGCCTCGGCCTCGGACTCCGGCTCTTCTTCTTCCTCGGGCTCTGGCTCGGGCGTCGCGCGTTCGCGCCCGCGCAGGCGCGGCGCAGGCGCCTCGCCGGCAGCGTCGATCATCCGCTGGCGCGACGCGCGCGCTCGGCGAACGACCAGGAAGCCGAGCAGCCCCGATACGATCACCCCGCCCACGATGCCCAGGAGCTCGTAGAGCTCCGCTGGGTTTACCGGCGCGCTCGTCGGGTCCATGGCGGGTGGGACATTATCATACGTAGCTGGTCATTCCGGGCGGCGGGAGCCAGCGTCGACGGCGATCTACGTAATTTGCTTGCGGTCGGCGACTGCGCGACTGTTTACACCGTGGGCGGCAGGGTGATACAAGACAGAGCCCCAGTGACGATACATCTCACGTACGGTCACGTCACCGTGGACGGTCGCCACGCCGTCTGCGAGCCTCTCAGAAGGAGCGCGATTTGAAGATCAAGCGCATCGAGATTTGCGGATTCAAATCGTTCGTCGACAAGACGACGATCTCTTTCCCCGATCCGATCACGTCGATCGTTGGACCGAACGGCTGCGGCAAGTCGAACATCGTCGACGCCATCCGCTGGGTCATGGGCGAGCAGTCGGCGAAGCACCTGCGCGGTCGCGCGATGGAGGACGTGATCTTCGCGGGTTCGGAGAGCCGCGGCCCCGCGGGGCTGGCGGAGGTGTCGCTGACGTTCGATTCGAGCGCGCTGGATGCGGGCGCCGCGCCGGGCGGCGTGCCGTGGGGCGCGGCCGCGCCGGAAGAGATCGTCGTGACGCGCCGTCTGTACCGCGACGGCAGCAGCGAATACCTGCTGAACGGCGTTCCGTCGCGCCTGCGCGACGTCGTCGAGTTCTTCCTGGGCACGGGCGTCGGATCGAAGGCGTACGCGATCATCGAACAGGGACGCATCGGCTTCATCGTGTCGTCGCGGCCCGAGGATCGTCGGGGCCTCATCGACGAGGCGGCCGGCATCACCCGCTACAAGTCGAAGAAGAAGGCCGCCGAGCGGCGGATGGACTCGACGCGCCAGCACCTGCTGCGCGTGTCCGACATCATCGGCGAGATCGATGGGCGATTGCGATCGCTGCGCCTGCAGGCGCAGAAGGCCGAGCGCTACAAGCGCTACAAGTCGGAGCTGAAGGATCTGGATCTCTGGTCGTCGGCGCAGCGCTATCTCGGTCACCTGGTGCACGAGAAGTCGCTGGGCGACGAGCTGTCCGGCGTGCGCGACACGCACGAGGCCGAGAGCACCTCGCTGGAGGCGGGCGAGGCCGCGGCGGACGCCGAGCGTCTGGCCGTCGGCGAGGAGGCGGCGGAGCTGGCGACGGCGAAGGACGAGATCTACGCGCTGTCGAACAAGGCGCAGCTCGGCATGCAGCGCGCCGACCACCACGACGCCGAGGCGACGGAGCTGGCGGGGCGGGTCGAGGCCGGGCGCCAGGAGATCACCGAGCTGCGCGCGCGCGCCGCCGTCCAGGCCGCCAACATCGAGGAGATCTCGAATCGGCTGAGCGAGATCGACGCGGCGGCTGATGCGAGCGAGCGCGAATACGAGGCGCAGGCGCAGGTGCAGGAGGCGCGGCGCGCGACGCTGGCCGAGGCGCGGCGCGAGCTGGAGGCGGCGCAGGCCGAGGTCGCGGCCGCCCGCGCCAGCATCGCGCGGCGCGAGGCGGAGCGCGCGGGCGCCCTGCAGCGCCGCGACGATCTGATCGCGCGGGTCGCCCGGGTCGCAGCAGACGAGACGGCCGCCGGCGAGCGGCTGGATGTGCTCATCGGCGAGGAACGGCGGCTGCGCGACGCGATCGATGATCTGGCGGTGCGGGTCGAGGCCGCGCAGGGAGCTGCCACCCAGACCGAAGCGCGCCTCGGCGTGGTGCGCGGCGAGCTTTCACGGGGTGAGCTGGAGCTCGAGACGCTGCGCGAGGAAGCGCACCGGCGGCGGTCGAGGCTGGCGTCGCTGACGGAGATCCAGGACCGCTACGAGCGCTTCCAGACGGGCGTGCGCGCGATCATGCAGGCGCACCGCACCACCGACGGCGGCGACGGCATCAAGGGCGTGGTCGCCGACATCGTGCAGCCGCCCCCGGAGCTGGAGACCGCCGTCGAGGCGGTGCTGGGCGAGCGGCTGGGGAACGTCATCGTCGACTCGCACGAGGCGGGCGTCGAGGCGATCCAGTACCTCAAGCGCACGAGCGAGGGGCGTTCGTCGTTCATCCCGCGCGCGCTGCGCGGGCAGCCGGCGCGCGGCGAGGTCGTGTTCGACGCCACGTCGGGCATGTCGGACGGAGTGACGGCCGAGGCGAACGACGCCGAGCTGCTCCCTTCCGTCGACGACGACATGATCGCGTCGACCTGGCCCAAGGGCGATGGCGTGCGCGGGCCGTTGCTGGATCTGATCGGATACGACCGCCAGTACGGCGAGGTCGCGACGTACCTGCTCGGCGACGTGCTGGTCGTCGAGGATCTGGAGCGCGCGCTGACGCTGTGGCGCGAGACGCAGACCACCAAGACGATCGTCACGCTGGAAGGCGAGGTGATCGATCCCAAGGGCGTCGTCACGGGCGGCTCGCGCGAGTCGGCCCTCACCGGCGTGCTGGAGCAGAAGCGCGAGATCCGCGAGCTCGAGCAGGTGATGGCGCGGCTGGACGCCGACCTGGAAGCGGCGCTCGCGCGTCAGATCGAACGGAAGCAGTCCGCCGCCGACCTTTCGCGAGCGCTGGACGAGACCGCCGCGACGCTGCGCGCCGACGAGATGACGTTGTTCGGCCTGCGGAAGGATCTCGATCGCGTGGTCGAGGAGGGGAGCGCCTGCGAGGCCCGGCGCGAGCAGCTGGCCGGCCAGCGCGCCGAGCTCGGCCGGGCGGCCGATGAGAATGAGCAGCGCCTCATCGAGGCGATGGCAGGACTGGAAGGCGATGGGCGCGCGGCCGAGGAGGGCGACGCGCGCGCGGTGGCGCTGCGCGCGCGCACCACGGCGCTGTCCGACGAGGTCGATGTCGCCGTCGGCGAGCTGACGACCCTCAAGGTGGCGGCGAGCCAGGCCGAGGAACGGCGTCAGAACGCCCGCCAGACGCTGGAACGGCTGCGCGCCGATCGGACCGAGGAGGAGGCACGCGCGGCGCGCATCGAAGCCACCCTGGCGGACGACGAGGCGCGCGCGGCCACCCTGCGGCAGGACGCGCTGCGGCTGCGCGACGAGGCGTCGCTCTGGAACGCGGAGGCCGAGGCGCGGGCGCGCGCCCACGGCGACCGGCAGGGCGCGCTCGAGGAGCGCCAGGCGCGGCTCGCCGAGCGGGAGGCGCAGCTGCGCGCGGCGCGGACCGAGGTCGCCCGGCTGGCGCAGGCGCTGTCCAAGCTGGAGATGAGCAGTCAGGAGGTCGTGCTGCGCCGGACGTCGCTGGAAGAACAGGTCAGCGACCGCTACCGGGACGTGGTGCTGGGCGCGGTGGTGCACGAGTACCACCTCCGGACGCTGTTCGGCGCCGACGAGGAGAAGCGCGCGGGCGAGCTGCGCGGCCTCATCGAGCGGATGGGCGAGATCAACCTGACCGCCATCGAGGAATCGGAAGAGCTGCAGAAGCGCTTCGACTTCCTGACGACGCAGAAGGCGGACCTGGAATCCGCCATCGGCGAGCTGGAGACGGCCATCGAACGGATCAACCGAACGTCGCGGCGCCGGTTCCGGGAGACGTTCGACGCGGTCAACGCCCAGTTCGAGGCGGTCTTCCCCCGCATGTTCGGGGGCGGCAAGGCCAGCCTGGTGCTGACCGACGAGAGCGACATGCTCGAGACCGGCATCGAGATCGTCGCCAACCCGCCGGGGAAGAAGGTCAGCCAGAACATCGAGCTCTTGTCGGGCGGCGAGAAGGCGCTGACCGCCGTGTCGCTGCTGTTCGCCATCTTCCTGGTCAAGCCGTCGCCGTTCTGCGTGCTGGACGAGGTCGACGCGCCGCTCGACGAGGCGAACGTGGGCCGCTTCAACCAGGTCGTGCGCGAGATGACCGACCGGTCCCAGTTCATCCTGATCACCCACAACCGGCGCACCATGGAGATCGCCGACCGGCTGTGCGGGATCACCATGGAAGAGCCTGGCGTCTCGCGACTGGTCGCTGTCAATTTGCGCGGCGGGCCGTCGCGCATCGGCAAGGCGCGTATCGTCACAGAATCGACGACGGACACGGGCGCGCAAGCTTGACAGCGGCGCGTTGACGGCCTAGACCGCGTCTCCTACACTTTCACCAGGAATTCAGGAACTCGATGGCCACGTACATCACCGAAGAATGCATCAACTGCGGCGCCTGCGAGCCGGAGTGCCCGAACGAAGCGATCAGCGAAGGCGAGGACATCTACGTCATCGATCCGAAGCTGTGTACGGAGTGCGTCGGGTTCCACGATCACGAGGCGTGTCAGGCGGTCTGCCCGGTGGAGTGCTGTCTGCCCGATCCGAACCGCGTCGAGACCGAGGAGGCGCTGATCACGCGCGCCAAGTCGCTGCATCCCGACAAGGAGTTCGGCGAGGCCTATCCGTCGCGCTTCCGCAAGCCCGGCGCCGCCTGAGGCGCAGCGTGGACGCCGGCTGATGGCTGAGCGCGCCCGCGGCCTGATCGTCGCGATCGACGGGCCCGCCGGGGCAGGGAAGTCGACCGCCGCGCGCCTGCTGGCCGCGCGGCTGGGCTACGCGCTGCTCGACACGGGCGCCATCTACCGGTCGATGGCGCTGCGCGCGCGCGAGCGGGGCGTCGCCTGGGACGACGGGCCGGGCGTGGCCGCGCTGGCCGACGGGATCGACATCGCGTTCCGGCTGGACGGCGCCGTCAACCGCGTCACCCTGAACGGTCAGGACGTCACCACCGCGATCCGGACGCCCGAGATGTCCGACGGGGCGTCGCGCGTGTCGGCGCTGCCGGAGGTGCGGGCGGTGCTGCTCGGCCTGCAGCGGCGCATCGGCGCCGGCGGCGGCGTCGTCGTCGAGGGACGCGACATCGGCACGGTCGTCTTTCCCGACGCGGAGGCGAAGTTCTTCCTGACCGCCAGCACCGACGAGCGGGCGCGCCGGCGGGTCGCCGAGCTGGCCGCCGCGGGCAAGCCGGTCGACGCCGATCAGACCAAGGCCGAGATCGTCGCGCGCGACACGCGGGATTCAACGCGCGCCGCGGCGCCGCTCCGCAAGGCCGACGACGCCATCGAGATCGATTCCAGCACGCTGTCGCCCGACGCAGTCGTCGCGAAGATGGCCGACGTGGTGGCCGAGCGGAGCCGCTAGGCCGGACATGCGCGGCTGGAGGGGAACGCCGGCCGTTCTGCTCCTGCCGATCTTGGCCGCCACCTGCGTCAGCTTCACACAGGGGATCGGCGCCGGTCAGAGCGTCAACCCCGCGCACGCCTACCTTTACGGGCGCTTCATGGTCGATCGGGCCGGTGGGGGCCGCTCGCTCGGCGTCGCGCTCGTGCTCGGGTGCGCCGACGGCCGCCAGTACACGATCGGAATGGAGCAGAGAAACGAGATCCAGGTGATCGAGATCGTCCCCGCGCGCTGCTCGCTCGACGAGATCCTGTTCGTCAACGGCAGCGAGAAGCGAGGCCACGCATACCCGGCGCCGCCGATGAACCGCAGCATCGACTACCTCCCGGGAACCGCCTACTACCTCGGCGATTTCGCGCTGAGGACCGGCGTCGACACGAACATGGTGTTCATCACCACGCAAACCAAGTTGACCTGGGACTTCATGCCGCTGGACGGCCGTTACCCGACAACGACCGCGGAGATGAGGCGCCAGTTCCCAAACCTCGCTTCGTTCCAGACGGAGGACGGGCAGCTCGCGCCCCGGCGCACGCTGACGCCCGGCGACGAGGGAACAAAGCCCGACGGGCCGCCGCTGTCACCCGAGCGCGTCGCGACCCTCGCGCCGTTCATCAAGCACGTTTACCCAACGCCGGCGGCGTGCGCAGGGTCCTGCGGCCGCGGCCAGTGCTTACCGTTCCGGGGCGAGTCGGGGCCCGCAATGGCCTGCGTCACCCGCTGCAACAAGGACGCGGACTGCCCAGAGGACCTCGCCTGCAACTGTCCGACCGCCGAAAAGCCGCCCGGCGCCTGCCAACCGATCGCGACCACACCCACCGACGCGATGGCCGGCATCTGCCTCTCTCCGATCCGCTAGCGCAACCCGAGGCGCTTGCGGAGATCGCGGGCGGCCTGGCGGGAGATCTCGACGGCGCTGCCGTTGCGGGTGCGCGCCGTGTAGCCGCCGACCTCGTTCGGCTCCAGGCGGACGACGTGCTCCAGGTTGACCAGCGCGCGCCGGTGGACGCGCGCGAAGCGGTCGCCGGGGAGGCGGCTCTCGAGCTCCTGCAGCGACAGCGCCGACAGATACTGGGCGTCGGCCGTGTGAACGGTGACCAGCTCACCGTCCAGCTCCGCGTGCGACACCGTCAGCGGATCCAGCAGCACGATCCCCTGGCGCGTCGGCAGCGCCAGCCGGTCGAGCGGCCGGGCGTCCGGCTGCGCCGCGCCGGTCTTGAATCGCGCCAGCTCGTCGGTGTAACGCCGGCGCGCGTCCCGATCGCGCGCGCGGTCGAGCGCCTTGCGCAGCCGGGCGGCCTCGATCGGCTTGAGCAGGTAATCGATCGCGCCGACGTCGAACGCAGCGATCGCGTGCGCGGTGTGCGCGGTGCAGAAGACGACGACCGGTCCGTCGGCCGGGAAGAGCTGGAGCGCCTCGAGGCCCGACAGCTCCGGCATCTGGATGTCGAGCAGCACCACGTCGACGTCGCCGGCGCGAACCCGCTCGAGCACCTGGTGCGCGTCGGCGCACTCGCCCGCGACGACGACGTCGGGCATGGCCGCCAGGAGCCGCAGGAGCCGCTTGCGCGCGATCGCCTCGTCGTCGGCGACCAGAACCCGCAGCGGCTCGCCCGCCTCGCCGGTCACGTCGGCGACCCCGGCGGATGGGCCGAAATCGGCAGCGTCACCTCGGCCCTCGTCGTGTCGCCGACCGCGGCGATCGTCAGCATCGCCTGATCATCATAGGCGAGGGCCAGCCGCCGCTCGACGATTTCGATGCCGCTGCCGCCCGGCCGCCGGCCGCGGTAGGCACCCGGATTCTCGATCGACACGACCAGGTGATCGTCGTCCGTGGTCCTCGCCGCCAGGATGATCTCCCCCGCGTGACCGGCCGCCGGGCCGTGCTTGACCGCATTTTCGGCCAGCGGCAGGAGCAGCATCGGCGGGACCGCCACCTCGGGCAGCG
>DATFXS010000160.1:0-12134 GCA_035315605.1 Polyangia bacterium | reverse complement strand
CCGCTTGCCTCGGCCCCGCCGAGCCCGAAGCCCAGGGCAGCCTGTTCTAGCGCGCGCGCGTCAGCTTCGCTGGACGTCGAAGCTGACCTCGCCGTCGGCGCCGACGTGGACGGTGACGGTCCACGGGCGGCAGCAGACCGCGCAGTCCTGGACGAACACCTGCTCGCCCGCCGCGTCCGGATCGTAGTCGGCGGCGATCTCGCCCGGCTCGCCGCAGAACGGACACTCGACCTCTTCGCTCATTCCCTCATTTATATGAGCCCGGGGGCCCGGACGGGGAGCCCTGATGACAACCCTGATGAAAAATTGATGTGATCGCACATCGGGGTTAGCGTTTTCGTCGACCAGCATGCAGCCGACGAAGACGCGCCAGCCCATCAGGCCGCCATCAGGGTACGAGGGGTTCCTGTCCCGCCGGCAAGCCGCCGCCGCGCTCGGCTTCGCGAGCGAGTTCAACGTGCGGCGCCTGGAGAAGGAGGGGCGGCTGCGGCCGGTGCGGGGCGTGATGGGGTCCGCCTGGTACCCGCGCGCCCAGGTCGCGGCGCTGCGGGAAGAGCTGACGGTCCCGCCGGGGCTGGACGTGCCCGGGGCGGACCGGCCAGACCGATCGACGTTGCCGGCGCGCTGGTCCGACGCGCAGCTGATCGCCCACCTGCGCGCGCGGGCCCGTGCCCTCGACGGCGGCGCGGCCTCCCGGCCGCGGACGGCCGTCGATCTGGTCGCCGACGCCGGCATCAGCATCGCGCGCGCCGAGCGCGTCTATCGGTTCTGGGTGCGCCACGAGGCCGCGTCCCGCGGCCCGGCGGACGCGGGCGCGCCGGTCGAGCGCCGGAGCGAGGCGCGCATCCAACGAGACGCCCTGCTGCAGCAGATGCGCGACACCGATCCGGCCGTGCGGGCGGCGGCCTTCGAAAAACTGCGGGCCCGGCGATGATCGTCCTGGTCACGGGCGCCACGTCCGGTTTCGGGGCGGCGATCGCGCGCCGGTTCGCGCGGGAGGGCCATCGCATCATCGCGGCCGGCCGCCGCGTCGATCGCCTGGACGCGCTGCGCGCCGAGCTGGGCGACGCCGTGCTGACGGTGCCGCTGGACGTGCGCGATCCGGCGGCGGTCGAGCGCGCCGTCGCCGCGCTGCCGGCCGATCTCGCCGCGATCGATCTGCTGGTCAACAACGCCGGCCTGGCGCTGGGGCTCGAGCCCGCGCAGCGCGCGTCGCTGGACGACTGGGAGCGGATGGTCGACACCAACATCAAGGGCCTGATGACCGTGACCCGCCTGGTCCTGCCGGGGATGGTGGCGCGCGACCGCGGGCACGTCGTCAACCTCGGGTCGACGGCGGCGAGCTGGCCGTATCCGGGCGCCAACGTCTACGGCGCGACAAAGGCCTTCGTCCATCAGTTCTCGCTGAACCTGCGGGCCGATCTGCTCGGGACGAAAGTGCGGGTGACGGTGATCGATCCGGGCATGGTGGGCGGCACCGAGTTTTCCAACATTCGCTTCCACGGAGACGACGCGCGCGCCGCCCAGGTCTACGCGGGCGCCGATCCGCTCACGCCCGAGGACATCGCCGAGACCGTCTGGTGGGTGGCGACGCTGCCGGCGCGGGTCAACGTCAACGCGATCGAGCTGATGCCGGTCTGCCAGTCGTACGACGGGCTGTCAGTGGCGCGCCGCTGATTCGCTTCAAGACCAGCGACGCCAGACGGCGCCTTCGTGCGCCGGCGGGAACGCCGCCGGGTGCAGGATCTCGGCGAGGATCTCCGGCGTGTCGAACAGCAGCGGCCCGGACCGATTGAAGTAGAGGTTGCCGTCGGCGACGTAGACGCGGCCCGCGCGCACCGCGGCCAGCTCGCCCCAGCCGGGCTGCGCCGCCAGCGCCGGCATCTCGGGCAGCGTTCGCTCGAGGCCGAAGCCGCACGGCGCGACGACGACGACGTCCGGATCGGCGGCGCGCAGCGCCTCCCAGGCCAGCGTCGTCGAGTGCATGCCGGCCGCGCCGAGGGCCGAGGTCCCGCCCGCGATCGCGACCAGCTCGGGCCCCCAGTTCCCCATCGCGAACAGTGGATCGATCCACTCCAGGCACGCGACGTTCGGGTGGGGGAGGGGACGCGTCTTTTCGGCCAGCGCCGCGAGCCGCGCGCGGATGTCCGCGACCAGCGCGTGTCCGCGATCGGCTGCGCCCAGCACGCCGGCGACCGCCTCGAACCCGGAGAGGATGCCTTCGATCGTCCCGGTCTCCAGCGCGACCACCTGCCGCCGCTCCAGCTTCGGCGACGTCGCGTGCGCCATGTCGCCCGGCGTGACGGCGCAGACCTCGCAGTGGGTCTGGGTGACGATCACGTCGGGCGCCAGCGAGGCCAGCAACGCCTCGTCGATCTCGTAGAGCGGCGCGCCGGCCCGCAGCCGCTCGCGCACGCGCGCGTCGATGTCGCCGCTCGTCCCCGCGACGTCGAAGGTCGGGCGGCTGACCGCGGGCAGCTTCTTGACCCAGGCCGGGAAGTCGCATTCGTGCGAGCGGGCCACCAGCCGATCGCCGAGGCCGAGCGCGCAGACGAGCTCGGTGCCGCTCGCCAGCAGCGACGCGATCCGCGCGGGCGCGGCGTCCGGCGCGCTCACCGCTGGCGATCCAGCAAGCGCTGCGCGCGCTTTTCCTCGCGCAGCTCGCGGCGCTCGCGGCGCGCGGCGCTCCGTTCGCTCTCGCCCGGCAGGCGCATGCTGACGTGGACGCCGCCCATCATCGTCAGCCCGCGCACCCGCAACAGCGGCGCGTCCGGGTCCGGATTGGCGGGCGCTCGATTGATGTCCTGGAAGCCGCCCATGATCGCCGAGCCGTGCATCTGCACGGCCAGGCCCGGTGGAACGACGATCTCGATGCCGCCCATCACCGCGGTGACGTCCAGCTCGACGACGCCGGGCGGGAAGCGCGCCTCCCGAAGGTCCAGGTGCGCGCCCCCGAAGACGGCGACGATCTTCATCTGGCGCGGTAGCGTCCAGGTGCCGCGGCGATCGATGCCGCCGAAGATCGCGTACAGCGTGTCGCGATCCCGTTCGGCCGGAACCAGCGCTGGCACCACGGTCGGGACGACCGCCGGCACCGACGCCCCGGCCCCGGCGAGGGCGGGCAGGTCGGCGAGCAGGGCCTCGATGTCGGCGGGGTTCTCGGCCGTTTGCGCCACGGTGACGCGGCGCTCGAACTCGTCGACGTCCAGCGCATCGTGCGCGAAGTGATCGGACAGGCGCGCGATCACGCGCTCGCGGGTCTCCTGCGCGCGGCGAACGAGGGCCCGGTCGCCTGGGGTCGGGTTCGGGGGGCGGTCGTCGGTCGGCACGCGCGGAGTTTAACTCCCCGAGGCGCCGACGGACCCCGAAGTCACTCGGTTGGCGCAAGACGGGCAGATCGTGTCACGGTGGGGGGGTTGCTCCCGAGCCCACCCACCGGCCTGACGGTCCTGCTGGCCCTGGCCGCGCCAGCGCCAGCGGCAGCGTCGGACACCGTCCCGATCCGCGTCGAGTTCGACGCGCCGGCGGGCTGTTCCAGCGCGGACACGTTCTACGGCGGCCTGCTGGCGCGCATGAGCCGCGCGCGCCGCGCGGCGCCCGGTGAAGCTGCCGTTCATTTCAACGTGCGGCTGACGCGCACGGGGAACAAAGTTCGTGGCGAGCTTCGTCTGATGGACGGCAGCCCCGGCGACGGCGACACCCGTCGCGTCGAGGGCGAGACCTGCGACGCGGTGGTGGAGGTGCTGTCGCTGACGGCGGCGCTCGCGCTGGTCACGCGGCCCGCCGCGCCGATTCCTCCTCCGCCGCCCGCGCGCCCACCGCCGCCCCCGCCCGCCTCGCGCTCGTCCGCGTCGTCATCTTCGCAATCCTCGTCGTCCTCTTCGCAGAGTTCGTCGTCGTCGTCCGGCAAGTCGCCCGCGCCCGACAACAACAAGCCGCCCGAAACGGAAGAAAAACCTCCTCCGCCGGACGAGCTGCCGGCCACCGTCACCATCCTGCCGTCGCCGACGCCCCCGGAGCCGCCGCGCGGCGCGCACTACGAGCTCGGCCTTCAAGCCGTCGCCGCCGACGTGATCTCGACGGCGGTCAACGTCGGCGGTGGGCTCGCGCTCCGGTTCGAGAAGAACTCCGCCGGCGGGGCGGGGGCGTCCCTGGGCCTCACATTCCTCTATGCGTCAAATGATTTGTTACAAAGTCCCGACGAGATCGCGGCCCAGTGGTTCGCCCTGGCCGCGACCGGCTGCCCTGGCTGGAGCGTGGGGCGGACCATCACGCTCCAGCCGTGCGCGCAGGCGATCGGCGGATGGCTGGCGGCGAGCGGGCGCGGTCTCACCAACCCCAGCTCTGTCGGGCGGAGCTGGTTCAGCGCCGGTGCGCTGGTACGCGCGGACGCCCATCTCGGCGCCGGTTTCTCCGTCGAGCTGGAAGCGGGTGCGTCGATCCCGATCGCCCGCCGGCGCTTCATCGTCACCACACCGGAGGGGACAGTAGGCGAAACGCCTACCGTCGCGCCAATCGTCACACTCGGCCTCTCGCGCTCACTTTGAGTTAATGTAGGGGGATCGCCGGTCTGCCGGTGATCACCGGGCCCCCATGCGGGAATTCAAGAGCAAGAACGTGTTACCCCAACTTGCGGTGCGCCCGAGCGCGCACGGAGCGCAGCACCCGCACCCAGCGATCGTCATCGGTGGTCCGCCTCCTGTTGCGCCCGTGGCCAGTGCCGCTGCGACGCACAGCACTCCGGATCCCGTGATCGTGTCGCGCGATCGCGACGCGCGTCTGCGCGCGATGGTCGATCGCTATCTGGACTTCGTGGCGCGCGTGCTCCGAAACGCGGGCACGCCGGACGCCGAGATCGACGACGAGGTGCAACGGACGTTCATCACCGCGGCCCGGCGTCTGGACGACGTGCGGCCGGGTGCGGAGAAGGGCTTCCTGTTCAAGATCGCGCTCAATCTCGCGGCGCACGCGCGGCGGACGCTGGCGCGGCGGCGCGAAGTGCTGGCCGAGGAGGCGCCAGAGCGCAACGAGACCTTCCCGACCCCCGAACAGCTGACCGATCAGAAGCGGATGCGGCAACTGCTGGATCGTGTCCTCGATCGCATGGACGAGAGTCTGCGCGTCGTGTTCGTGCTGTACGAGTTCGAAGAGATGAACATGTCGGAGATCGCCGACGTGCTGGAGATACCGCGGGGGACGGTCGCGTCTCGGCTCCGGCGCGCCCGGGCGGATTTTCGTGAGCGGGTCGCTGCGCTCGAGGGTATCGCGCGAGTGGAAAAGGACGAGAGGAAGCCATGACCAGGCCAGTGTCGACGTCGGATCCGGAACGGCTGCTCGATGAAAGCGGGACCTCCTCGCTGGAACGGGCTCTGCTCGGCGCCGGTGCGTCTTACAAGAGCTCGCCCCACGCGCGCGCCAAGGTGATCGCGGGGCTGGGACTGGCGGGCTCGGCCTCCTTGATCGGCGGCTCTGCGGTTGCGTCGTCGGTCTCGTCGGTGGCGAAGGTGACGTGGACGAAGGTGCTGCTCGGCCTGTCGCTGTTCGGCGCGACGGCGGTGCCCGTCGGTTACTACGCGCTCCGCCGCCAGGAGGCACCCGCCCAGCCGGAGCACGTGGCCGGGCCCGCGTCGATCGCTGCTGGAAGCGGATCGGCTGCGGCCGCACCGGTGACGCCCGAAGACATGGCGCCCGATAGCCGCGCGGCGATGCTCAAGGACGAGCTGGGCGCCATCGATCACGCCCGTGTCGCGCTCGCCAGCGGCGACGCGCGCCGTGCTCTCGAGGATCTGGACGCGTACGACCGCCGTTTCCCCGGCGGCCGCCTGCAGATCGAGGCGGAGGTGATGCGCATCGACGCCTTCGCCAAGCTGGGACGCAAGGACATCGCCCGCCAGCGCGCCGAGGTGTTCTTGAAGCGGCACCCGAACAGCGTGCTCGCGACCCGCGTCCGCGCGCACATCGCCGACTGAGCGGTCGATGCTCGGATCGCGGCCGGGCACGGTTGCCTTGATGGCGGCGTCGCTCGCGCTCGCGTCGTGCACCAGCACCGTCGATTCGGTCGGCTACAACGGCATCGGGGGGATCCACCTCCAGCCGCTCAAGCGCTTGCCGAGCTACCCCAATCCGTTCAAGGACCTCGGGAAGGCTGACACGGACGTCGCGACCAAGATCGACGCCGCGTTCACCCAGCTGTTCCACGGCGACGCGGGCACGCAGGCGATCTATTTCCCGGTCGGCACTGGCCAGGCGAATATCCAGGACATCTATCACAACTCGGAGGTGCGCACCGAGGGCATCGGCCTCGCGATGATGATCTGTGTCGAGCTGAACAAGCGCATGGAGTTCGACGCGTTGTGGAGCTACGCACTCAACGTCCTCCAGTACAAAGACGGGCCGCGCCAGGGCTACTTCCAGTCGACCTGCGACACGGTGATGTCGTCGCAGATCTGCGACGATCCCTACGGCGAGGCGCAGATGGTGATGGCGCTGATCTTCGCCAACGACCAATGGGGCAGCACCACCGGAACTGTCGACAACGCGAACTACGCTGCCGGAGCGGTGGCGCTGCTGGACGTGATGCGCCACAAGCAGGACCAGAACCACGGCATCCTCGGCGGCGTCACCAACACCTTCGACACGACCAGCGGGCTGCCGTTCGACGTCCCGGTCGCCTGGGTCGCGGACGCGCAGATCGGGCGCCCGTCGATCGTGATGCCCGCTTACTACGATCTGTGGGCGCAGGCGACGGGCGATTCGTTCTGGAAGCGCGCCGCAGCGGCCGGCCGCGACTACTGGAAGAAGACGGCCTATCCGACGACGGGGCTGATGCCCGTGCGCGCGACCTTCGACGGCGGCATGGTGACCGACTGGAACACGTTCGCGCCCGAGTCGTACCGCGCGCAGGTCAACATGGCGCTCGACGAGGTCTGGTCGGGCGCGAATCCACAAAACGCCGACTGGAACGTCCAGGAGGCGATCAAGCTGCTGAAGTTCTTCACTTCGCAGAACATCGCGCTTTACGGCACGTCGTACACTCTGGACGGAACGCCGATCAACTCGATGCGCGAGAACGCGCTGGTGGCGGCCAACGGCATCAGCGCGATGATCGCGACCAACATCGATCGCGCCGACTACGTCGAGGCGGTCTATGACATGGCGATCCCGACCGGCGTCCCGCGCTATTACGCCGGCATCCTCTACCTGACCGCGCTACTGATCCTGAGCGGGCAATACCAGGTGCTCTGAGCGCGGGCGCTGCCATTTAGGGCTTGAAGGCGAGGACGCTGCCGTCCGCGGGGACGAAGAGGCGGCCCTTGGCCGCGATCGGGGTGTGGTAGCGGTGAGCGCCGCTGATGGGCGTGTCGCCCGTGAAGATGGAGGCGCCGGTGTCGCCGTCGTAGGCCTGCAGGAGGTTGTTGCCCTCGGCCCCGACCACCCAGACGATCGCGTCCGCCCCGCCGGCGTCCGTCATGGTCACCATCGGCACGCCGTTCCCGGTCGCGTAGACGCACCAGGATCCCATGAAGACCGGCGGTGCTCCCGGAATGATCTTCAGCGTGGCCACGTCGGTCACCCCGGTGGCGCCCAGGCAATATTCGCCGAACGAGTGGTAAAGCAGGTAGGTCGCGGTCGGCGTCGTGTACAGCGACATCGCGTTCGTGACGACGCTGGCGCCGGCCTTGATGAAGACCAGCGGGTCGGAGATCCCGGTCAGGTCGTCGGCGTCGTTCAGGTAGCCGAGCGCGCTCTTGCTGATCGCCATCACCAGATGTGACGGCGTCGCACCCGGGAGGTCGAACACGATCGGACCCTCGCCCGCCATGTCGAGGTCGTGGTCGTCCCACAGCTTCCAGTCGGTGGGCGTCCAGTAGGACGGCGTCGTGGCCAGCGGCATCGACGTGGGGAACTTGATGACGGCCTCGCCGCCATCCCAGGTGCCGTCGGTGTACGTGTTGCCGGTGGTGACGTAGATGTTTTTCCCGTCGGAGCTGGCGCCGCTGACGCCCCAGATGCCGCCGCCCTCCGCGCCGGTCGCCCAGGCCTGGAGCTGCGTCGGGTTGGCGATCGGCACGGCCACCACCCAGCCGTGGTAATCGCCGCAGTCCCCCGACAGGCCCCCGAACGGCACGTAGAGGATGCCGTTGACCAGCGAAAGCGCGGAGCGCTGGCCCTGGAATCCCGGGTTGAAGGTGGTGGTCCCGAACGTGACGCTGGTTGCGACGTCGATCGGCCAGCCGGGCCGGATCGATCCGTCGTCGATCGACAGGGCGAAGATCTTCCACTGCTGGGTCGTCCCGCCGTCAGGCGTCAGCATCGCTGTCACGAACAGCGTGCGCGACGGAAGGTCGATGATCGGCGTCCCGGTGATCCCGAGCGGATCGATGTTCCCGCATTGCATGTAAGCGCGCGGGACCGGCGTTCCGAGCGGGGCCAGCCAGACCTGGCGGCCGGTCGAGGCGTCGAAGGCGATCACCGTGTCGGCTTCGGTCGCGACGATGACGAGGTCGGTGCCGCCGCCGCTGTCGACGTAGAGCGGCTGCGCGTACAGCGCGCCGCTGAACGTGGCGTTGAAGGTCGTGTCGAGCTTGAGACCGGCCGCCGCCGCGCGCGTCAGCTGGGGCTGGACGTAGACGCCGTCGCGGTTCGGGTTCTTGTGGTGCATCAGGACGGAGTCGCCCGGCTGGACCACGCCGGCTGTGCCGCCGGTGCCGCCGGCGCCGCCGCCCGAGCCGCCGGTGCCGCCGCCGGCCGAGCCGCCCGCTCCGGTGCCGGCGCCGCCGCCCGAGCCGCCCGCTCCGGTGCCGGAGCTGCCAGCCGAGCCGCCCGCTCCGGAGCTGCCGCCGGCGCCGCCCCTGCCGGCGACTGCGCCCGTGCCGGCGCCGCCGCCCGTGCCGCCGGTCTTGGCGACACCGCCCGTGCCAGCCGTGCCGCCGACGCCGCCGCGACCTCCCGCTCCCGAAGCGCCAGCGGTTCCTCCGTCCCTCGCGTCGAACTGGCCGGGCCGATCCGGCCCGCCGTCGGTCGGCTTCGATGAGCTGGATCCGCAACGAGCGGCGGCAATGGACGCGGCCGCGATGATCGTCGCGCGACGCCAATCGACTCGCATGGCGGGACATGATAGCCGCCTTTCGCCGGCTGGGCCTGCACGCGACGTCGTCGGTAAATTCCTCAAAATGCCGACGAACGAGGGCGGCCGCCCCGTCGCGGTCTTGTCCGGGCGGCGCGCATTCACAGCTTCGGGTGGCGAGGCTGCATCGGCCACGGCCGCGGGCTGTCCGGTCAGATGCCTCGCGTGGGGGCATGGTGGGCAGGGCGTATCGCAACCTCGTCGCTGCGCTCCTCGTCACCGCCGCGGTCCTTCGCGCCCCTTCCCTTGCTCGGGCCGCTGATCTGTCGGCCGGCGACACGCAGCCGGTCGTCCCCACACCCTCGTGGCCCTATCTAAGAACCGCGCTGGAAGAGGCGGCTGCGTTTGCCGTCCAGGCGGCCTGGTACTGGGGCCACATGAAGCACTGGTCCCCCGACGACGTCCGCTTCACCTGGAAGACCTGGCGAGAGAAGCTGTTCTCGGACGACTATCTCGTCTTCGACGACGATCGGTTCAGGACCGGCGGTCTCGGCCATCCGCTCGCCGGCGCCTTCTACTACCAGATCGCGCGCGGCAACGGGTTCAGCGCCGGCGGATCGTTCGCGGCGAGCGTCATCATGTCGACCATCTGGCAGTACCTCGGTGAGTGGAACACGAAACCGTCCATCAACGATCTGGTCATCACGCCCGCCGCAGGCTGGGTGATCGGCGAAGCGACCTTTCGCCTGGGCCGCGTGTTCGCCGCGGGCGAGCCGAGCGCCGTCAACTGCATAGGCGCCGTGCTGTTCTCGCCGACCGCGTCGCTGAACGACGCGCGCGTGTGCCACGGCCGGCCGAACCAGCCGCCGTTCGATCGGTGGGGATTTCCCGGGCGCACCTGGTATGACCTGCAGCTCCAGCTCGGCGCCGCCCACACCGTCTTCGATCAGAACCAGGCACGCGATGAGCTGGTGGCCGGGCTGGCCGCTCGGGTGACGACGAGCTCCGCCTACCGTCAACCCGGGGCGGGGACGGTGACGGCGACACCCGGGCAATGGACGTCGATCTCGGGCCGCGGGTTTCTGGACAGCGGGTCGCTTCGCGGCGAGTTCCTCCACGCCGACTCCCTGCTCGCGGGCCGGTACGCCCGTCAGTACGGCGAGCGGGACGCCGCGGGCCGGGGCCCCGACGGGCGGGGCGTTCTCTTCGGGCTCGGGAGCATGTTCGACTACGACGTCCGCGACCTTCCCGTCGGATGGGACCGCATGGCGACCGCGGGCGTGCTCGGCCCCGTCGCAGAGCTGGAGGCGCGTCACGGTCTGGTGGCCGTCCACGTCTGGCTGGAGGCCGCCTACGCGTTCGGCCAGATCACGTCGCTCGCGTACGAGCAGACGAGGACGACGTTCGCGAACGTCTACATCCGCAGCGAGCTGAAGCACCATGACTATTACTACGGTCAAGGGGTCGTGTCCGACGGCGCGATCGAGCTGGAGCTCGGAGATTTTCGGCTGGCGTTCGGCGGCCGCGGGGGAAGTTACTGGTCCTTCAATTCTCGCGACACCAACCAGAGTCGGATCCAGGACAACTTCTCGCTGCACGATACGCGCGTCTACCTGCAGTCCGTGGCGTCGATCCAGCCGCGGCGCAGTCCGTTGCGCCTCTCGATCGAGCTCGACGAGGATCTCAGGGAGAGCGTCATCCCGCGCACCGTCTTCCATTCGGTCGAGAGAAGGCTGATGGGCTCGGCGATGCTGGTATTCTGACCGGGCGTGCCGCGCCTGCGGTCATCGACGTCGACCTTCCCGATCGCAGCGCTGCTTGTCCTGGCCGCCCGGCCGGCGCGCGCGCACGATCCGTTCGCGATCACGACCGACGCGCACGTCAGCGGCGATCGGCTGGGCCTGCACACGACGATGTCGCTGCTGACCGCCGCGCGCCTCTGCTTCCAGGGCGCCGGCGCGCGCCGGACGATCGAGGTCCCGGACCTGGGGGGGCTCTGGCCGGCCCTGGAAGACTGCGCCCGAAGTTTTTACCGGGTCTCGAGCGGCGGGGAGGTTCTGCCGGTCGTCGACGCGCACCTCGACGTCACGGTCGAGAACGACCTGGACATCCGGATTTCTTATCGGCGACCGACCCGATCGCCGCTGGTGTTCGAGGCGGTCTCCCTGCAGCGGCTCGCCAGTCACGCGATGGCGGGCGTCGTCCTGACCGCCACCGGCGCGCGCACGTTCCTGGGGCAGAAGGTGCTCCGGCCCGACGACGCCGTGTTCGAGATTCCGATCACCGCCGAGGCGGAGGCGCCGGGCACGCCGCCGCTTCCCGGATTTCGCAGCTACCTGCGCCTCGGCATCGAGCACATCCTGACCGGCACCGACCACCTGCTGTTCCTGCTCGGATTGCTGGTGGTCTGCCGTCGTTTCCGGACGGTCGCCGCGATCGTCACCTGCTTCACCGCCGCCCATTCGGTGACGCTGGCGCTGGCCGCGCTGAACGTGGTGACGCTGCAGCCCCGGATCGTCGAGCCGCTGATCGCGGCCACGATCGTGGTTGTCGGAATCGAGAATCTGCTGCGCGGTGATGAGCCGAAAGGACGCTGGGCCCTGACGTTCGGTTTCGGTCTGGTGCACGGCCTCGGCTTCGCCGGCGCGCTCAAGGAGATCGGCCTCGGCAGCGCGGGGACCTCGGTGGTCGGGCCGCTGATGGCGTTCAACCTGGGCGTCGAGATCGGCCAGCTCGCCGTCGCGGCGCCGCTGCTCTTGCTGATCTGGAAACTGCGCGCGCTGCCGCTGTTCGCACGGCACGGCGCTCGCGCGACATCCTTGATCGTCGCCGTCGTCGGGTCGGTGTGGCTCGCTCAGCGACTTGTACGGTGAATTCCTTCAATAGGGATTTTGCTTACTCGACATTCAACGCGCCGTTCCCATCTTCGCGCCGGTTTCGAAACTCCAAATCGAGAGGAGCAAAAACATGGCTGCAACGGCGAGCGAGCTTCGGCGAATTTATTCCTACCTTCTGGGCGACCACAGTCACCCGGAGCGCTTGCCCACGTTGCGGCGGGCGCTGGTGT
>DATFXS010000159.1:0-10023 GCA_035315605.1 Polyangia bacterium | reverse complement strand
AAGGTGCGGCTGGGCGCCGAATACCAGCATCGCACGGCGACCACGCAGAACGTCGCGCCCGGCACGCCGCCACAAAAGACAGATCCGGTCGCGGAGCGCATCCAGAAAGGTGCGGGCGCCTCGGTGCAGTTCGTGATCGATCCGATCGTCGAGTTCGGCGTGAACGCCGCCGTCGGCAAACAGGACGACACGAACGCTTTCGGCATGCCGGTTCCCGAGAATTCGTTCACCACGAAGAGCATCGGCGGCTTCGCCAACCTCAGACTGGCGGACCAGTGGCTGACCGGTGTGGGCGTCAACTGGACGACGCAGACCGATCAGGTTCTCGCCGCGGGCAGCACCGCCAACGACTTCACAGCCCACCTCCAATCCTTCGGCGCGCTTCAATATCGTCCGGTCGGGCAGCTTTACATCAAGGCGGTGTTCGGCTTCGCGCGCGCGGACTTCCTGCCGAGCGATCCAACGATCGCGGAGTGGCGCAACTACATGTACAGCGGTCGCATCCGATTGCTTTACATCTACTGACCTGCCCGTCTTTTCGGTGCGCGCATTTCAATAAGCAAATGTCGATCGCCGCCGCCAATGATCGGTTGATCGCATGCGCCATCTGCAACTCGTCCACTCGGCCTCGCGTTCACGATCGGAGATCGCGGACGACTGGCCGATGGATCCCCTGGTAAAGGCGCTGCTCGAACACGTCCGGATCGTCAGGCCGTTGCCACGGTTCGTCCGCGCACGCGCGCTCGCGCGCGCACGCGCCGCGATCGCCGCCCCGCGATCGGCTCGTCGGTCGAGGGGCTGACGTTTTTTTCAAACAACCTCGTTCGCGAGCCGCCAATGATCCGAAATGAGTACCCATCGTCACGAGGCGGCGACAGACGATCAACCGAGACCTTCCGGCAGGTTCCGGTCGGCGGCGACCGCGGTCCTGGTCATCGCGCCGGCCGTTGCGCTCCTGAGCTTCGCGGGCTGCGAGCCCACAAGATCGGGCGGACCGTCGGGCGCCGCCGGAAGTAGCGGCGCCGCCGGCACGTTCGGAGCGTCGGGCGATGGTGGAACCATCGGTGATGCCGGCACAACGGGGACGGCTGGAACGATCGACGACGCCGGGGCGACGGGGACAGCCGGAACCTTTGGCGACGCAGGCACGATCGCTTCGGCGGGAACGACGGGCGCTGCGGGAACAAGCGGCTCGGCTGGAACGAACGGGAGCGCCGGGTCGGGCCCTGCCGGCACGAGCGGTGCGGCCGGCGCCACGGGGCGCGGCGGAACGACGGGCGCAGGAGGAGCAACCGGCGTGGCCGGCGCCAGCGCGGGGACGACGGGCGCGGCCGGCGCCTCCGGACGGGGCGGCACGACGGGAACGGGCGGCAGCACGGCGGGCACGAGCGGCAGCGCCGGATCGTGGGGCACCCTGCCCTGCGACATCTACCAGTCCGCCAACACGCCGTGCGGAGCCGCGCACAGCACGGCGCGCGCGCTCTACGGCGCATACACCGGACCGCTCTACCAGGTCCAGCGCGCGTCGGACAAGACCACCAAGGACGTCCCGGTCGGGCCGGGCGGGTTCGCCAACAGTTCCGTTCAAGACTCGTTCTGTTCCGGCACGACCTGCACGATCCCGATCATCTATGACCAGTCGCCGAACGGTAACCACCTTCGCGTGACGTGGTTCGCCTACTGGTTGCAGAGCGGCGGCAACCCGGCCGACGCCGGCGCCGCCAAGATCACCGTCGGGGGCCACAACGTCTACGGCATCAAGGGCGGCAACAACGTCGCCTATCGAACGGGCGTGCAGCTGTCGGGAACCGCCTCGATCACCAAGGGCTCGACGTCGGTCACGTTCTCGAGCCCGCAGACGCTCGCCGCGAACACGCCGCTTTTGTTTGCCGCGAACAGCAAGGATTGTGTGCCGAATTCGTGGCCGAACAACTGCAACTTCCACGCTTACTACACGTCGGCGGCGATCAACAACGCGACGACGGTGACGCTGGCGAGCAGCTACAGCGGTACGAGCAACACCAACAGCGCCGTCTGGAACCACGCGACCAAGGGGCTCGCGACCGGCGACGCCGCGGAAGCGATGTATGCGGTGGTCGACGGAAAATCGTACGGCCAGTGGTGCTGCTTCGACTACGGAAACGCGGAGCTGGACGGAATCGACGACGGCAACGCCACGATGGAGGCGATCTACTGGGGGGCTGACACCCAGTTCGGACAATCCGGAGGTGGCAGCGGCCCGTGGGTCGCGGCGGATCTCGAGAACGGGATGTTCGAAGGCTACGAGAACGGCTCGACCAAGGTCGCCAGCAACACGCCCGTGACCGGCTTCCCCTATGTCACGGCGATGCTGAAGGGTCTGTCCGCGCCCAACTGCCCGTCGGGCCTGACCAGCTCCGGCTGCTTCGCGCTCAAGGCCGGCAATGCAACGACGGGCAAGCTCGCGTACAAGTTCAACGCCAACACGAACAGCTACGGCCCGCGCCCGCCCAACTACAGTCCGCAGAAAAAACAGGGCGCCGTCATTCTGGCGACGGGAGGCGACGGTTCGAACACGGTCACCGGCACCTGGTTCGAAGGAGCGATCACGCTCGGCGCTCCACCCGATGCGACAGACGACGCCATCCAGGCCAATATCGTCGCCGTCGGTTACGGGAGATAGGGGTCCCGGCTCAGTGGCCGAACGTGTGGGGATCGAGAAGCATCTTCCAGAGACGATCGCCCGCCATCGCGCCATCGCAGGTCGGCACGACCCAGGCCGACCCATTCGCCCGCCCGACGAGCGGCGGCCCGGTCGTCGAATCGAACGCCGCGGACGGATCGACGACCGCGTGGGAGACGGCGGTGACGAACGTCGGCACACCGACGGCGAGAACGCCGATCTGATCGGAGGACATCGGGATCTGGAGCACGGTCGGAAGCTTTGCGGCCATCCACATGCCAAAGGCGTTGCTGGGCAGGTTCGAGGTGTTCGACTTGGTCACGTCGCCGGTCGTCTGGTCGTAGTAGCCGTTGATCTGGATGTACCGAAACCGCTCGCCGACGATCCAGTCCGCCCAGGGGTCGAGCTCGCCGTTGGGCCAGCCCATACCGGTGGCGGCGCCCAGGGACGAGACCACGACGACACGGTCCGCAACCGTATGATCCAGGAGGTAGGCGTCCGCGACGTCGGTCAGGCGACTGCCCGTGACGACGACCAGCGGCCGCGACGGCAGGCTCAATTGCGCGGACAGATCGCGGATCAGCTTCGCGCCGTCCGAGTTGTTTGGCGTCGTCGATTCGATCGTGCCGTCAGCGGGCCGGACCAGCAGATTGGAGGCGCTGGGCGTCGCGTCCGGGATGTTACGGAGGCCGCTCGCGCGCGCCGCCGCGACCATCTGGTTCCAGACGTTGACGTTCGCCGTCAAGTCCGTCCAGTAAGAGCTCGCGTTGACGATGATGCCGGCGAGAGGCGGGCCGCCGGAGTTGGCGAGCAGCATCGCGTACTCGCCGGTCCAGTTGTCCGTCGCCGAATCGTTCGCAATGATCACCGGGTTTCGCTCGTCGACCGGCAGCCCGCGCCCGGCGTTTATGTCCCCGCCCTCGCAGGCGGCGATCGACAGCGCTGCGGCGGCGGAAAGCGCGAAGAGCCACCACTCGCGCGGCGTCAGCGGTCCGTCTCCTTCATCCGCTCGAAGGTCGACAGGAACACGCTGTGCGGGAAACGGCGGTGGAACTCGGCCGCCGCGCGCTGCGCCTCTTCCTGACGCCCGAGCCCGGCCAGCGACTTCACCCGCAAGGCCTCGCGCTCTTCGACCAAGGCGCCGTTTCGAAAGCTGCGGACGTGTTCCGCGATGACCGCGAGCGCGCCGGCGAAGTCGCCGCGAGTCACGTCCTGGCGCGCGGTCCGCAAGAGCTGCAGCTCAGCGTTCGTCGCGACAGCGGGCGCGCTGGCTTTTCCAACGCCGCGCCTCACGTGCGGCGGCGCGAGCGGTGCGATCGGCTCCGGTGCCTCGGTCTCAACCGGCGCCGCAACGATCGGGAGGTGGGGCTCGCTTGGGCGCGGCGCCGCGATCGGCGCCACGCGGGCGGGAACCGGAGGCGGCGGCGCAGCGATCCACGTCCGCGCCGCGTAAGCGCCGGCGCCGAGCGCGAGCACCAGACCGGCAGCGGCGGCGAACACCCAGCGCGGCGGACTCGACGCGCGAGCGACGCCCTGCTGTGGCGATTCCGCGACGGCTGCGGCGCGCGCGATGGCGCGGGCCTCGACCGAAGGCGCGAGCGGCAAGACGGTGCGGTGGGGCGCGAGCAGCGCTTCGAGATCGGGTGGAAGCGGCGGCGGTGTCTTCATGACCCGCTCCCATCCTTGGTGATCCGGCGAAGCGCAGCCTGCAGCTCCGCGCGCGCCTTACGCAGCCGAGAATAGACCGTGAACAACGGCAGCGAGAGCGTGGTCGCGACCTGGCGCACCGGGACTTGCTCGAGGTCGTGCATGACGAGGATGGCCCGCCTCCGCAGAGGAATCTTTTCGAGCGCGCGCAATACCATCGCCCGGGCCTGCTTGGCTTGCAATTCATCGTCGGGTCCGGGCCCCCAGTCGCGGACCTCCAACCTCGCGAACGCGACCTCGTGTCTCCGCTTGCGCCGCTGCATCGAGACGACCCGAAACGCGACGCCGAAAAGGTACGGGCGGAGCGGGCGCGACGAATCGTAATGCGACCAGGAGCGACGCAGCGCGATGAACACCTCTTGCGCGAGATCTTCGATCTCCTGCGGTCGCGCGCCGAGCCAGCGCAGCGCGTGAAATACATAGGTGATCTCCTGCTGGTAAGCCTCCAGGACCGGATCTTTCCGGATCATGTGCGCCGGCGGGGGGGCTACCAGGAGCTGATGACTGCCCATCTGGGGCTCATTGGCCCGGCGCGGGCGGTGTTGTCAGAAAAAGCGCAGTGCCACGTCCACGCCGACGACGCCCCCGACCCGCGGGACGGACCAGACGACAGCGTCGTTCAACACGACGTTCCAGTGAGAGAGCATGATGAGGCCGTCCGCGTGAGCGCTGACGATGAACCGGCCCATCTCTCGCGTTGCCGCGAGGCGCAATCCAACCTGCCCGAAGTGGCCCCAGGACGTGCTCGGAAGCGCGATGCCATTCCCCCGCGCGCGAATCCAGCCCAGCCGGCCGAGCAGGCACGCCGACGCGACGGAGACGTGGCCGCAACCCGCCGCGCTCGCGCCTAGCGCGTTGACGTCGACGCCGGTGCCGTCCGGCTCGTGCTGCGCCGTCGGGAGGGCGGCGTCGGCGGCAACCTCGGCGGACAATCTTCTGAAGCGCACGGCGACGAACAGGCGGCCGACTGCCGTGGGCTCCGGCGTCATTCCGATGCTGGCCGCCGGACCGGCCCCGACCGCGAGCGCCAGCTTCGGCGGACCGGAAGGGCGGGGACCTTCCGTCGAGACCTTCGGGGCCTCGAGGATCGCGGGCGTGGGGCTGGTTTGCGCGCTGGCGGTCGGTGGCGATTGTCCGGCGTTCGACGCCGCGGCGTTCGGCTCGTTCGAGCCGCCGCGCTCGATGAGCTGCAGTTGCAGCGCGACGGCGAATGCGACGTTCGCCGCGATCTCGCGACAGTCGCGGCTGCGCGACAGAAGGTTCCGCTCGCCGACCTGCCGTCCGTCTGGCTCGGTCCAGACGATCCGGCCGTGGAAACCGACCTCGGTCTTGGCGATGCTGATCGCGACCCGCTGGTCGGCGTCGGGACGGAACGGATCGTGGCCGAGCTGGTCCGTCACCATGCGGCGCAGCTCGTCTTCTCCGACACACCCGCCCTGCTCGTCGGCCTGATATTCGAGGCGCACGACCGTGTCGGTGGCGCCGCTCGCGAGGCGTGGTGAGGCGGCGAGAAGCAGCGCTGCGGCCAGCGCGGTGCCGAGATCCCGTCGCGAGGGGTTCAAACCCCCGAGCGTACCCGAATCCAGCCGGCGCCGTTACGGCTTGCCGACGAAGGTCGTCACCGACTGAGCCGTCAGCGAGGCCGAGAACCGCGCGCCGGATACCGAGATGGGCGATCCGGCCGCGAGCTTGGAGCTCGTGGTCGTCACGTAGGGCGTCACCGACGCCGGCCATGCCGTGCCGGCGACGAAGAACGAGATGTTCTGGGCGCCGCCGCCGTTCACGACGACGATGGCCGTTGTCGCGTCCGGCAGATTCGTGAACGCGACGACCAGCGGCACGCTTCCAGACGGTTTGGCGGCGCCGCTCACGTCGACCCGGTAGTACCCGGGGCGGACGAACTTGCTGTAGTTGCCGAGCGCGTAGACCTGCGGGGGTGGACTGCTGGCGTTCGGCACCAGCTGCTGCGTCCACCAGTAGTGCCAGCCGTTCACGCCGCCCGTCGAGAACGCCGCGTAGATCATGGTCGCGATCGTGATCGGTCCCGTGTCACCTGGCGTGCACTCCGTCTCCCAGACGTGGTGCGTGTTGTTCGCGGGCGGCGCCGGACGCCCGTACGTTCCCGCACTGGTGCCGCCGTAGTCGTGCGTCGCGATCGGCCCGACGTACATGTTGGCCATCGAGTCGGCGATGATCGCCGGACCGTAGTTGTCGCCGCCCCACATGTTGCCCCAGTTGTCTGGCTCGGCTGCGATCACCTTCACCGGCGGGCTGAGCGCCGCCAGCATCGGTCCCAGCACGTTGATGAAGGAGACCATCTGGGACCCGTTGAAGAGGCACGACTGATAGCTCGCCGTGAAGTCTGGCTCGTTCTGCGCGGAGATGGCGTAGAGGTCGACGCCGCCGTGACTCTTGTAGAACGCCGGAAACGCCGCGAGCACCTTGGCCCACGCCGTGTAGTTGCCGGACTGGAGATGGCCGCCGTTGTTGACGTTGTTGTTGTCCTTCATGCCGGCGGGCGGCGACCAAGGCGCCGCCCAGACCTTGCAGTCGCTGCCGTTGAACTTCACGCACGCGGTACCGTCGGCGTATCCGGCGGCGCCCATGATGTTAGGGTTGCCGCTCGTGCCGTCGATGCCGATCCGGAGCAAGGTCAGTCCGATCCCGTTGACCGGATCCCAGAGGAGCGTCTGCATCGTCGCCGAGGACGACCCTTGCCAGACGTCAGCCTCCCCGAAGCCGTCCACGACCTGGTGAAGCTTCGTCGGATCGACCGTGATGTCGCCCGACTGCGGCATGCCCGGCGTCTTCGTTCCCATGTACATCCCGCCCGTGCCACCGCTGCCGGTCGTGCCCGCGGTGCCTGTCGTCCCGGCGGCGCCTGTATCACCGCCGGTCCCCGTCGCGCCGGCGCGTCCTCCCGTGCCGGTGATACCGCCGCGGCCCGCGGTGCCGATCGCGCCGCCACGCCCGCCTCCTTCGCCGCCCGAACCGCTGCTGCCAGCGACCGCGCCGCCAGTGGTCCCCGCGCTGCCCGATCCGGCGCTACCGTTCGTGCCCCCGCTCCCGGCCGCGCCTGTCGTACTCCCACCCGTGCCGGCTTGGTCGCTGCCCGCGTGTCCCGTCCCGGCCGCGCCCGTCGTTGCGCCGGAGCCTCCGCCTCCACCTCCGCTGCCACCGGCTCCGTGCGTTCCCCCACCGCCACCTGCGGTTCCGATGCAACCCAATCCGAAGGCAACGGAAAACAGGACGCACGTGACGCGTACCGGTGAGGACATGGTCTGCCTTTCTTTTGGCGGAACCGCCCACCGCGCCCACCCACACGGGTGCCGCCGGTTTCCTGTCGCTCTTCGTGTTGCGGGGCCGTGAAACCGACCGCATCACCAAGAGCTTCTCATTTCCGTCGTTTTATCGTTTCCTGCGATCACTGGTGCTATGCCCGCACGCGCGCCAGGAGATCTAGAGGGTCAGCAAGGGCTGCCGGCGCCGGACCGTCGTACTGCGCGCTCAGCGCCGATTGCGGCTTCTGCGATTCCGTCGGTGCGCTATCAGCATGCCGAACGCGCCCAGCAGAAGACCGTGCACGAGCGCGCCGTCGCGCGACGACGAGCCCAAAGCGCAGCCGCAGCCGGAATTGCCGCCCTCTCCCGGGATGGACGTGGAGCCGCCACTTCCGGTGGTGCCGCCAACGCCGCTCGACGACGAGCCACCAACTCCGCCGCCGGCACCTGCTGCGCCCGAAGCCCCGCCGGCCGCGGAGCCGCCGCCTCCACCACGACCGCCGGAGGCGGAGCTGCCGCTGCCACCGCCCGTCGGAGAATTGCAGCCCTCACCGCCGGTCGCCGCAGCGCCGCCAGTCGCTGCACCGCCACCGCCGCCGTTGCCTCCCGTGGCCCCCGTCGTGCCGCCACGCCCCGCACCACCGGCACTGCCTCCCGTCGCGCCCGTCGTGCCACCACGTCCTCCGCTACCGGTGCTGCCCCCGACCGCGCCGCCGGTGCCGCCGCGCCCCGCACCGCCGAGTCCCGCGCTTCCACCCGTCCCCGCGCCGCCGCCCGCGCCGCCGGCGCCGCCCGTCCCCGCCGCGCCGCCGGTGCCGCCGCTGCCGTTGGTGCCGAAATCCGTATCGAACGTGACGCCATCGAACGGCACCACGATCACCTTGCTACCGTGGTTCGAGCCGGCCGGGATCTGATTGTCCTTGTCTACGTCGGCGACGGCCCAGGTGATGTGCGTCGGGTGGCCATTTTCCAGAACCACGCCGGGCCGCTCCATCTTGTACCACTGGCTGCAGGTGCTGCTTCCCTCGTAGCAGAAGATCTTCTGGTAATCGCGAGGAGACCAGGCGTACCCGTTGTCTTTCCAATTCGTGAGCCCGTCCGACGAATAAAGGTGGTAGCCGACGCGATCCATGGAGCCCGAATAGATCACGTGGTAGGTGCCCGCGCTGTACCAGATGTGCGGATCCTCCTCCCACCCGAAGGTTGGATTGGTCACGCCCGGGATCGAGGTCCGCTTCGGGTAGATGCTGTCGACGTCGGGAAGATTGGCCTGGGGATAGGTCCACGTCGGCTTCTGCATCTTGTAGGGACCGCACAGGGTGTCCGCGATCGCGATGAACCCGTGGCGCTGCACGATCTCGAACTTCCCATCCGGGCGCGCGACGATGCTGACGTTGGAGTCCCAGTGGGTATCGTTGCAAGGGCCGCCGGGAGCGCAGGTCCCGGTGGAGCTGGTCTTGATGCCGTTCGGTTGAATCAGCTCGCCGCCGGGACACGCGGTCCAGGGGCCGTCGAGCGAGCTCGACCTGTAGATCGTGAACTGGACGATCTCGCTGACGACGACGACGTACGTACCGTCCAGAAGCTGGGCCGCCGACACGTTGTGGCCTTTGTGCGAGCCGTTGTTGGTGTACACGTACCCTTGCCGCTGGTACTGCCCCAGCACCCCGTTGTCGCTGATGGCATGGTAGGCGTCGGAGTTGCTCCAGTTCTGAAATCCGACCGTGCCGGGGCCGAAGGTGCTCATGAACATGTGGTACTTGCCGTCGTTGGCTCTGATGATCTGGCCGTCCCAATAGAACCAATCCGGGGGAACAGCCGCGCCCTTGGCGTTCTCGATTCCGTTGCATAGGTCCCGCGGCAATACGCCCGCCACGCCCCACGACGCCGCGCTGAGCGGCGAGCAGACGATGGGTGTCGGGTTGAGGTAGGCCTCGAAGGGCTTCGCCTCTGCGACGTCGGCGGCGCAGACGCCCAGACCCGCCAGCAGGACAGCCACGGCGAGACGAGGCTGGTGGCGAGCAACGGGCATACCAACAGTTGTCGGAACGGTCGTCCCGTTGTCAGGTTCTTTTGCGACGGTCGGGTGTGACTCGCAACCCTCAAGGTTTCGGCGCGAATAGCCGAGGTGAGCGCACGTGGAGACCGGCGACGCATTGGAACACAACGAGGGGTGGGAGCGTGTCAAGGAGTTGATCGAGCAGGCGAAGCGCGCCGAGTCGACGACGCTCTCGCCGCAGCGGCGGCAGCGGATCCGGGAGGGACTGTTGCGGCGGCTCGAGCGGGATCGAATCGAGTCGGCCTACGCGCGCGGAGATCAGCGCGCGACTCGCGCGACGCGATGACCGGCGGCCGCCTCAGGGCGCGGTCACG
>DATFXS010000158.1:0-5434 GCA_035315605.1 Polyangia bacterium | reverse complement strand
TCGCGGTGGCCGTCCTGGCGACGATCTCGGGCGCGCTCAACCTCGCGTCGATGACGCTCACCGTGCTCGAGGGCGCCAAGCTGGCGGCGGCCGGCGCGACCCTCTCGCTGCCGTGGGGCAACGCCGCCGCCGCGGCGCTGCTGGTGATCCCGCCGGCGGCGTTCCTGTTCGCGTCGGTCATGGTCGCGATGGGCGCGCTCGCACGCAGCTTCAAGGAAGCGCAGACGCTGCTGACGCCGGTCTACTTCCTCTGCATGGCGCCGGCGCTGCTCGCCGCGCTCGGCGACTTCGAGCTGCACGGCATCGCCTCGTTCATCCCCGGCATTGGCATCACGTTGCTGGCGCGTGACATCATCTCGGGCCACGCGGCGGTCGGCCCGACCGTGGCGGTCATCGTCAGCAGCGTCGCCTACGGCGCCGCCGCGCTGGCGCTGGCCTGCCGCCTCTACGACTCCGAACGATTGCTGGGCGCGGACGAAGCGTCCCTCGGTTTGCGCGGTTGGATCCGCCACCTGCTGCTCGGCCCACGCCGGGCCCCCGTCGAACACGGGGATGCGCCGCCGACCGCGGGCGAGGCGATCGCGATCTACGCGGTCGCGTGGCTGGTGCTGCTCGCGTTCGCGCCCCTGCAGGCGTGGCGGCTCGCGCCCGGGCTCGCGCTGTTCGAGTGGGTCGGCCTCCTCGGTCTGACGGCGCTGTACGCGCGCGGCAGCGGGCGGCGCCTCGGCGCCGTGCTGCGGCTGCGCCGGCCCTCGCCGCGCGCGGTGATGGGCGCGCTTTTGATCGGCTCGTGCGCGTGGCTGGTGGTCGGCCTGCTCGTCGAATGGGTCGTGCCTCCGCCCAAGGAGGTGACCGAGACCCTGCGCCACGTGATCACCCCGGCCGAGGGCAAGGTCGGATTCGCGCTCGCGCTGCTGCTCACCGCGGTCACGCCCGCGATCTGCGAGGAGGCGCTTTTCCGCGGGCCGATCCTGCGCGGGTTGCGGACGCGGTTCTCCGCGGTCGGCGCCGCGATCCTGACCGGCCTGCTGTTCGGCCTCTACCACGCGGACGTCTGGCGCTTCTTGCCGACCGCCGTGCTCGGATTCGCGCTGTCGATGATCGCGCTCGCCGCGGATTCGATCGTGCCGGCGATGATCGCGCACTTCGCCAACAACGCCTGCATCATCGCGCTCGCCAGCGTGGGCGCGGGAGACGCGGACGCCTCCGTCAGCGTGAAGCTCCGCCTCCTCTTGATCGCCGTCGGCAGCCTCGGTCTCGCCGCGGGCGCGGCGCTCCTCGCCAGCGCCCGTCGAACGCGCCGAGTCAACATCCCCGACGCCTGAGCTCACCTCGATCCGGATCGCTCCAGGGAGCCCCCGGGCCGCCGAGGGTCAGTTGTAGCGTACTTCACCAAGTTTTTGTTGTTGGAACGCGGCTCGCCTGCTAAGAAGGGCAACAAATGCCGAGCGGTGAGGAAAAGCAGACTCTCGCGCTGTTGCGGCGCTGTGACGTGTTGTCCGACATTTCAGCCGATGCCTCACAGGCCTTGCTGCCTGGCATCACGATGGGCAGCTACCGACCGCGCCAGGTCATTTACCTGCCGGGCGACCGCGCCCAGGGCGTGCACTTCCTGGCGCAGGGCCGGATCAAGATCTCGAAGGTGACCCGCGACGGCAAGGAGCTGACGCTGGCCTATCGGACCGAGGGCGACTTCTTCGGCGAGCCCTGCCTGCTGGACGGCGGGCCGCGCGAGGAGATGGCCGAGGCGATGGACGCGTCCGTGACCGTCGAGATCTCGCGCGAGCTGCTCGACGGCCTGCTGAAGATGGACGGACGCGCCGCCTACAAATTCGCGCGCGCGCTGATCGCCCGGCGCAAGGATCTGGAGACCCGCGTCGAGCAGCTGATCTTCAAGGACGTCGGGGCCAAGCTCGCCGAGCTGCTGCTGAACCTCGGTCAGGAGCACGGCGTGTCGCACGAGCGCGGCACCGTCGTCGGCCTCAAGATCACGCACCAGGAGATGGCGAACCTGATCGGCTCGACGCGCGAGACGGTTTCGCTGACGCTGTCTCAGTTCAAGCGCAAGGGCCTGATTTCGACCGAAGGCCGCCGCGTGATCCTGTCCGACATGGAAGGCCTGCGCGCCTTAGCCTGATCCGGTCTCCTCGCCTGACGATCTGATCTGATCTGATCCCCTCGCCTCGCGAAGCGGGGAGAGGGTTAGGGAGACGGGCGTTCTTACCAGCCGCCGCGACGTCCGCGACCGCGGCCCTCGCCGTAGTCGCCCCCACCGCGCCCGCCGCCCTCGCCGTAGCCGCCGCCGCGTCCACCGCGCCCGCCGCCGCCTCCGCCACCACCGCCGTAGCCGCCGCCACCGCCCCCGCCCGAACGCGGCGCGCGCGCGCGCGCCTCGCTGACGTTGATGGGACGACCCTGGATCTCGCGGCCGGAGAGCGAAGAGATGGCGCCGTTCGCTTCGTCGTCACTGCCCATCTCGACGAACGCAAAGCCGCGCGGGCGGCCCGTGTCGCGATCCATCACGATCTTCACTTCGACGACGTTGCGCCCGCCTTCTGCGAAGACGTCACGCAACTCCCCCTCCGTCACGTTGTACGACAGATTTCCTACGTATAGCCTCGTTCCCATCTCGTTCTCCTTCGTTCACAGATTCGGCGCGACACGGCCCTTTCAGGGGAGAAAATTCACAAACTCAGAGGGAACGCGGGCCACGGGCACGGCAGATGCCGGCGCCAGGCACGACGGATGACGGCGGCAACACGCGCGATGGCTGCGGGCCGGCCGAGAACACGGAAACGATCGGGAGACGAGAAACCAACAAAAGCCGCTCGATGAGCTGTCAATTCAAAGTAGCAGCTCGACCGGCGCGTGTCGAGAGGGGGTCCGGGCGCGCAATTGACGCGGGGGAGGGTTTGGGAACCCTCTGAGGGTTCCCATCTAGATCATTGCCGCAGTGCTGCCACGACCGCGTCGCCCGCCGCGCCGGTGGATGCCGGACTGACGCCCGACGGCGCAATGTCGACCGGAAAGACGCCGCGATCGACGGCCGCGTCCACGGCGCGCTCGACGGCGGCGGCTTCCGTCTCGAGGCCCAACGAGTGGCGCAACAGCAGCGCAACACTGAGGATCGTCGCGTACGGATTGGCAATTCCCTTGCCCATGATGTCGGGCGCGGAACCGTGAATCGGCTCGTAGAGACCGCTCTTTCCTTCGCCCAGCGACGCGGAGGGCAGCATCCCCATCGAACCGGCGAGCATCGACGCCTCGTCGGTCAGTATGTCGCCGAACATGTTCTCGGTGACAATGACGTCGAAGTCGGCCGGCTTGCGGATCAACTGCATGGCGCAGGCGTCGACCAGCATGTGCGACAGCGCGACGTCCGAGAACTCCTGCTTCATCACGCGCTCGGTCGTCTCGCGCCACAAACGCGACGTCTCGAGCACGTTGGCCTTGTCGACGGAGCAGAGCTTCTTGCGCCGCCCGCGCGCGATGCGAGCCGCCGTCCTGACGATGCGCTCGACCTCGGTCACCGTGTATGTGCAGCTATCGCTGGCCTTGTCGGCGTCGCGTAGCTTGTCGCCGAAGTAGATGCCGCCGGTCAGCTCCCGCACGACCAGAAGGTCGACGCCCGCCAGCCGCTCGGGCCGAAGCGGCGACGCGTGCAGCAGCTTTCCGTTCACCGCCACCGGGCGGAGGTTGGCGAAGAGGCCGAGCCCCTTGCGGATCGCGAGCAGCCCCTGCTCGGGCCGCACCTTCGCGCGCGGATCGTCCCACTTCGGACCGCCGACGGCGCCCAGCAGGACGGCGTCGGTCTCGCGCGCGACCGCCAGCGTCTCGGGCGGCAGCGCCGTCCCGGTCTGATCGATGGCCGCGCCGCCGATCAGCGCCTCGCGCAGCGTGAAGACGTGCCCCCATCGCTCACCGACCGCCGCCAGCACGCGCGTCGCCTGCGCGACGACCTCCGGGCCGATCCCGTCACCGGGCAAAACGGTAATGGCAGCTCGCATAATCTTTTAGATGACCTCCGCCGCGGGGGACCGCGGACGATACAGGCTAAGATCGCGCGAGAGCAAGTCCCTTAGGGGGAACCCCCCAATTTTCGTACAACGCCGCAGGGTCCGCCCGGGCTCACTCACTGACGCGGGCGATGGGATAGCGCCGGCCCGGCCCGAACGCCTTGCCGGTGATCTTGAGTCCGGGCGGCATCTGCCGCCGCTTGTACTCGCTGGTCCGTACCCGGCGCAGGACGTCGGCGACGATCGCGGGCGCGAAGCCGCGTTCGACGATGGCTGGCGCGTCCAGCCCATCCACTAGGTACGCGTCCAGGATCGCGTCCAGCAGATCGTACGGCGGCAGGCTGTCCTGGTCGGTCTGGTCGGGCCGCAGCTCGGCCGAGGGCGGCTTCGTCAGCGTCGACTCGGGGATCGGCGCGGGGCGGCCGGCAGCGACGGCGTCGGCGTTCACGGTGCGCGCCAGCTTGTAGACCAGCGTCTTGGGCGCGTCGCTGATCACCGCCAGGCCGCCCGCCATGTCGCCGTAGAGTGTGCAGTACCCGGTCGCGACCTCGCTCTTGTTGCCGGTCGTCAGCAGAAGGCGTTCCTGCCGGTTCGAGAGCGCCATCAAGGTCGCGCCGCGGATGCGTGCCTGCAGGTTCTGCGCGGTCAGATCGGCGGCCGCGGCCGCGACCTCGGGGGGACGCGCGGGCGCGAAGCTCTCGAGCGGCGACGCCAGGGTCTCGAGATACGCCGCGAACATCGGCTCGATCGAGATGTTCGTCAGCGCGATGCCGAGCGCGCGCGCCAGCGCCTCGGCGTCGGCGAGCGATCCGGGCGACGAGTAGCGCGACGGCATCGCGACGCCGAGCACGTTCTCCGGTCCGAGCGCGCGCGCCGCGATGCAGGCGACCAGCGCCGAGTCGATGCCGCCCGACAGCCCGAGCAGCGCCTGACGGAAGCCGCACCGGCGCGCGTAGTCGCGCGTCCCCAGCGCCAGCGCCGCCAGCGCCGAGCGCTCGTCGGACGGATCGAACGGCGCCAGCGTCCCGCGGCCTGCGTCGACGTCGACCATCACGAGATCGACGTCGTGCTCGGCGCCGCGGGCGATGGTCTGGCCGCCCGCGTCCAGCGCCAGGCTGGCGCCGTCGAACACCAGGTCGTCCTGGCCGCCCACCTGGTTGACGAACAGCAGCGGGCAGCGCCAGCGCGCCGCGGTCGACGCCAGCATGCGCGGCCGGAGATGGCGCTTCTGCATCGTGTACGGCGAGGCGGAGATGTTGAGGATCACGTCCGCGCCTGCGCGCACCAGCGCCTCGACCGGATCGCCACGGTAGAGGCGATGCGGCCAGAAGTCGGCGTCGTTCCAGATGTCCTCGCAGATCGAAAGCCCGAGCATGCGGCCGCGGAACGGGACCGGCGCCACCTCGGCCGCAGGTTCG